>NZ_JBQFOW010000008.1:0-246715 GCF_056533855.1 Ruegeria sp. F11
CCTGCGCTTGTCTGGCTTAAATGGCCCGTTCGTCTATCGGTTAGGACGACAGGTTTTTAACCTGGAAAGAGGGGTTCGATTCCCCTACGGGCTACCATTTTTCTCTTACACACCGAACTTTTCGCTGCACAGGCCTTCGATCTGACCCCAGAGCGACTTGTATTCCGGCGTGTTTTCAGCCGCATAGTGGAAGTTCTTCATCAGCCCAGTCAGTTGCGTAAAGACCTGCCGAACCTCGGCCTTTTCCGCGAATTGCGCAGTGGATTGCGTGACATCATAGACCAGCTTGAAGGTCATCTTTTGCCGCTCTAGCGGGACGGTTGCATCGACTTTGTCAAAGGCGTCCTGCTGCAGGTAGACCATATCGACGAACAGCGCCTTTTGCTGGGTCACGAAGTCTTCGATGGTCACGCCCTCTTCGCCTGTGACCTGCATCATCTGATCGACCTGTTCGCCCTTTTCGATCAACGCCAGCAGATCGCGGACTTTCCCGGTCCAGCCCGGTTCGGCGTTTTTGTCGTACCAGGCCGATAGCTGATCCAGATAGCGCGACCAGCTGAGCATTGGATCGACCGCAGGGTAGAAGCGTTTATATGCGCGTTCCGACGACAAGCCGAGGAAGCATTTCACCGTAGAAAGGGTCGACTGCGTGACCGGTTCGTCAAAGTTCCCGCCTGCGGGTGAGACTGTGCCGATCAGGGTCAGGCTGCCCAAGTCTCCGTCGTTGGTTTTGACCGCCCCTGCCCGCTCGTAAAGCCCCTTGATCGAGCTTTCGAGGTAAGCCGGAAAGCCCTCTTCGCCCGGGATTTCTTCCAACTTGCCAGAGGTTTCACGCATCGCCTGCGCCCAGCGGCTAGTGCTGTCGGCAATCAGCAGCACATCGTAGCCCATTTGGCGGTAATACTCGCCTAGCGTGATGCCGGTGAAGATCGAAGCCTCGCGCGCGGCGACTGGCATCGAGGACGTGTTGCAGATGATGATGGTCCGGTCCATCAGGCTACTGCCCGTGGAAGGGTCGGTCATCTTGGGGAACTCGGCGATGGTCTCGACCACCTCCCCGGCGCGTTCGCCGCAGGCCACGACGATCACGATATCGACCTTGGCGTTCCGGGCGACCAGGTTCTGCAGCACGGTCTTGCCCGCCCCGAACGGCCCCGGAATACAGGCGGTACCGCCGCGCGCGATCGGGAAGAACGTGTCGATCAGGCGCTGCGAGGTCAGCACCGGTTCTGTCGGGTACAGCCGTTCCGACAAGGCGCGTTTCAGGATGCTTTCGGGCAGCGGTCTGCGCACCGGCCATTTCTGCGACAGGGTCAGGGTATGTTCGCCGCCCTGCTCATCCTCCAGCCGTGCGACGATATCGTGGATCGTAGCCGCGCCCTTTTGAACCCAGACCACTTTGTAATCGCCGACCCAATTGAACGGTAGCATGATCTTGTGGCTGAAATGCCCCTCTGGCACGGTGCCGATACTGTCGCCTGCGGTCACCGTATCGCCCACTTTCACGGTTGGCGAAAAGGACCACTTTGCTTGATCATCCAATGGAGCGACATCCGCGCCGCGGGGCAGGAAGGTGCCGAACTCGGCCGCCACTTTCGGCAGCGGCGATTGCAACCCGTCAAAGACCTGCCCCAACAGGCCCGGCCCCAACTCGACCGACAGCAACTGGCCGGATTGCTCGACCGGATCGCCGACGGCGACGCCATCCGTGCTTTCATAGACCTGCACATCCGCCGTGTCGCCGCGCACGCGCAGCACCTCGGCCTTGAGCCGTTCCTGACGCCCGCGTGGGCCGGGGCGGGATGGCAGTATGTAGACAACCTCATTCTTGACCAGTTGGCCGGGGTGGCCCGAGGCGTCGGGGTTGGCCTGAATTTGCACCAGCCCCTCCTGCACCGAGACGACTTGGGCCGTGGCTGTTTGGGCGGATGAGGTTGGGGCTGTCATGCGTATGCTCCCTCAAAATCGACTTCGGCGATGCCGGACATGGCCTGCTGCGCCAGGGCCTCGAACCGCGTGGCCGCCGCTTGTGCGCTGCTTTGCGCCCAGCGGTCAAAGATGTTCCAGATCAGGACGTATATCGCCACCGCTTCGAAATCGAACATATGGCGCGCGGCGTGGCGTTTGAGTTGCTTGTGACTGACCGACAGCAGCAGCCGTTCCAGACCCAGCGGATCATCGCTGTCCAAAAGCTGTTGCGCCTCTTTCACCCATGGCAGAGCCGTTTCCAGACCGAACACCGAATCGCCCCAGTGGGCAGGGATATGCCTGCTCCAGCGCCCGACGCCGATTGGACCGGACGGCGCACCTTCGCCGCGTTTGCGCAGACGCAGGGCGGCAATGACCGAGCGCAGTTCCATCCGCTCTAGAAACAGTCTCTTTAACGTTGGCTGAGGGATATCCTGCAGTGCCTGCTTACACCGATGAACCGCCTGCGCATCGGTGACGTCCATGTCGTAAGCACTCCAACTCAGGGTGTGTTCCAGAGTGTGTAACACCTGCGCGTCCTCTCGCGTAAGCGCCTTCAGGCGACGATCGAGCCGGATTCGCGACAGGGGCGGTTGTTTGGCGACGAACAACCGCTCGGACCCCGGCAGGCTGCAGATCAGCGCGATATAGGCGTCGGCGTCGGGCATCCTACCGGATCACTCCTTCCAGAACGGAGCGGAACCGGGGTTGCAAATGCTCCATCAGCAATGAGGCAACGGCCTTGTCCGTCAGGTCCAGCACCACGCCCTGATCTTCGGCGCGAACCCGGATTCCGTCCTGAATGTCGTCCGAACTGTGCAGTTCCACATTCTCCCGCAGCATTTTCGCTGTCAGCCCCAGAACATATTTCGTCAGCCTGCCTGACTGAATGTCATCGGCGTTTTGCTTGATATCTTCCTGCGTGGCGACCTTGGCGGGCAGGATGACCTGCACCTTGCCGTCCAGACTGGCTCCCTCTGCCGCGCGGCCAACCACTTCGAGGATCATCTGTTTCAACAGATCGGGATCGGCCATTTCCTTGGTCACAAGCCGTTCGACATCCTGTTTGAACCGATCTGTCAGCCCGGCCTTCATCGTCAATACCGCATCCCGCATGGCAGTGTTCAGCGCCTCTTCCCCAGCCGCGCGGTAGTTATCGGTATCTGTCCGGGCCTTTTTCTGAAACGCCTCGGCCTCGCGCTTGGCGTCAGCCAGAATGCGCGCGGCGTCGGCCTTGGCCTCGGCCAGCAGCTTTTCGGCCTCGGCCTGACCCGCCGCGACTCCGTCCTCCCGCAGCTTGTCGATCAGAGCGTCCACGCCATGGGAAATCGTGCTGTCCTGTGCCATCAGCTAATCCCCGCGCTGATGACCAGGGCAAAGACGAAGGCAAAGACCCCGAAGCCCTCAATAATAGCTGCAGGGGCCAGTGCGAGGCCGAAAATCTCGGGCTTTTCCTTGGTCGCATTGATTGCCGCCGCACAGGCCCGGCCCTGCCAGATGCCGCAATACATCAGCGCGATACCCGACAGGATGCCGATACCAAACAAGCCGCCTGCATTCTCGGGCGTCACCTCGCGGTTCAGGGTGAACATGATGACGATGCCGTAAATCACCATCGTCGACGGAAAGGCCGAGACGCCCACGAAACGGCCATATCCGCCTTCGGTCTCGGTCATCGCGCCGATACTGGCCATCCCGGCGATCGAGCAGCCAATGGCGCTGGCCGCCGCGCCCAGCGCCATCGGCGCATAGATGCCCAGCCAGCCCAATGTAAGAACAAGATCATTCATTCCTGAACCTCCTTGCGGGCGAACGGGCGAAAGACTGTGCCTTCGTCCGGCAGACCCCATTTAAAGAATTCGATGTAATTGAGGCGTAAGCCGTGAACGACGCCACTCATGATCGCGAGGGCGAAGTTCAGGACGTGGCCAACGATCAGGATCAGCAGCCCGAACAGGATGCCCGGCCCTTTCAGCGCGTGCATCACCTGCACCGCCAGATCGTTGAACGTGATCGCCAGCGAGGCCGAGGCCAGACCCAGCGCAAACAGGCGCATATAGCTGAGCACGTCGCCGAACGCGCCCATGGCCCCGGCGAGGCTTTGCAGCCCGTCGATAAACCGCCACAGCCAGTCGGTGGGTTTGGTGATCACCCGTTCGCTGGAGAACAGCACGATGGCCAGAACGCCTGCGCCGATAACCGCCGCACCCGGCGCCGGTGATTTGTCGTTCATATGGCTGAGCCACAGAACGAACCCGCCTGTCAGCGCCGCGATCCAGCCCAGATTGGCAATGGCTTTGCGCCGCCCCCACGCCGCCCGCGCCGCCAGAGCGTTTGCGAGAATCAGATGCAGCACACCCACCACGATGGACAACATCATCATCGCGTTGAAATTGTTGATATCCAGCACTTTGACCTTCGCCCAGACCGACCCGTCCGGCGGCGCGACGCCGAAATAGCTGCCGACCAGAACGCCATACAGGATCGTCGCGCCCGAGATGATCAGGCCGTAGCGCCGCCATGATCTTTGATCCGCCGAGCCGCCAAGTTTCTTCCAAAAGATCAGCAGGCCCAGCAGAATGACCGCGCCGTACCCCGCATCCGCAATGATCATTGCAAAGAAGATCGCGAACGAGGCCGCGACAATGACGCTCGGGTCCCAGTCCCGATAGCCGGGCACCTGATAGAACAGTGCCAGATCGACCGCGGCGCGACGGTTTTCAGGCTGTTCCAACAAGGTGGGCGGGGCGTCGTCCGGCCCCGGTTCCTCGATCAACGCGGCTGCGCCCTTCGCGTCCGCCATCTCCAGAACCGCATCGATGCGATCTTCGGGCACCCAGCCTTGCACGGCGAACACCTCCTCGGCGTCTCGTACCTTTTGCGTCGCATGGGCCAGTTCCGCAGCGCTTTCGGCAACCGACAGGTTGCGCCGCATCAGGGTCAGGTAGCGCGTCTGGGCGACCCGTTCGGCCTCCAGCGCTTCCAATTCGATTTCCGCATCTTCCAATTGCGCTTCCAACTCGTGAATGGGCAGCGAGCCGGTATGGGTGCGCGGGACCGGCAGAATGTCATCATCGGGCTCGTCCGGTGCGATCAGAACGGCGTAGAGATAACGGTGATCCTCTTCCAGAATCGCCCAGGGCTGCGTCAATTCGGACAGCGAAGCGCGATGTTTGACGGGCAGTTGGTAGAACCACAGCCGGTTGCCGGCTAAAGCGTCCGTCGGCGGGAAATCCAGATCACCCCAAGGGCGCACCTGTTCAATGCGATGCGCCAGAAAATCCCGGCGGTCCATGGTGTCGCGGGTGCGCTGCATCAGGTCGATCACCTTGGGCACGAACCGGTCCATGTCAAAATCGGGGTCGCGCTGTATCTGACGCCGGGGATCGGAGATTTCCGCAAGGAAACGCAGGGCCTTATAGGCGTCTCTTGCCGTGCGGTCGCTGATCTTTTCCGGCTCATCCGGCGGCGGCACCAGCGGCAGAACGTGCATGCAACCCAAATCCTGCAACGCCGTCAGCGTATCCCCCTTATGCGCAGCGGGCCCGACCAGAGACATCTTCTTGAGCCGCGCGACGGTCATGTCACCGCCTCCAGCGCATGTTTGCGTTTCGAGATTTTCGAGCGCACCACCGCCTGTATCTGCTCATCGCTCAGATAGATGCGGATTTTCTTGATGTTGGCCTTGGCGCGCGGAATCAGAACCTTTTCGAACAGGTTGACCCGTTGCGTGATCGTGGCCACCGCCTTGTCGAAAATCCGCACCCGTTCCTCGGCCACTTTGACGCGCAGGCGGGCTTCGATCATGTCGTGCAGAAGGCTTGCGGCGGCATCGACCCAATGCGGTTTGGCCAGCACCGAATAGGGGCGCACCGCAACCTCGATCCGGTCGAGATCGGGCATTTTGACGCCCACTACGTTGACCTCTTTGACCTTGTAGTCCTTGAGTTCGACCAGACCGTCCAGATCAATCCCCTGCTGCGCCAGCATGGGCAGCTTTTCCCCAACCTGCTGGGCCAGCGCATGCACCTCATCTTGCAGACGCTGCACATCCTTGCGCGCCTTGACCCGCTCGGCCATCAACTGCTGGCGCTTGAGGTCCAGCGACGGCAAGAACCGCTCATAGCTTTTCAGCTGCGTCTGCTCGCGCGCGAGCGACGATTTATTCAGCTGCAACCGCGCCATTGGCATCCTTGGGGAAATACTTGTCGATCAGGGTTTGCTTCATCAGCAGTTGTTCGGGCGCAAAACACTCGGCCAGAGTTTTCCAGCCCAGATCCAGCGCCTCCTCCAACGGGATCGAGACGTTGATGTCCATGAACCGCGTGCGGAACAGCCCGCCGAACTTGAGCAACTGATGATCGTAATCCGACAGATCAAAGGCCATCGCCTGTTTCTGCGCGGCATCACGGCTTTCGGAATAGAACCGGATCATCGTGTTCATGATCTGCCCGTGATCTTCACGCGTGGTCTTGCCGATCACATTTTGCTTGAGGCGCGAGAGGCTGCCAAACGGATCGATCACGCCGGAATGCAGGTAGAACTGGCCTTCGGTGATATAGCCGGTGTTATCCGGCACCGGATGGGTCACGTCATTGCCGGGCATCGTGGTCACAGTCAGCACCGTGACCGAGCCGCCCTTGGCATAATCACACGCTTTCTCATACCGGCGCGCCAGTTGCGAATAGAGGTCCCCCATATAGCCCCGCTGCGATGGCACGCGTTCCTGACTGATCCCCACCTCTTTCATCGCGTCGGCATAGGCTGTCATGTCGGTCAGCAGGACTAGCACGCGCTTGCCCTCCTCGACCGCGAATTTCTCGGCCACGGCCAGCGCCATGTCGGGGACCAGCAGGCGTTCCACCAGAGGGTCCATCGCCTGATTTACAAACATCACTGTGCGCGCGAACACGCCTGCGTCTTCGAAGGACGTACGGAACGTGTGATAATCGTCAAAGATCAGGCCCAGCCCGCCGAACACCACGATATCGGCATCCGCCTGAATTCCGATGCGGCTTAGGAAGGCGTTAAACGGCTCGCCCGAGACCGAAAAGATCGGGATTTTCTGGCTTTCGACCAGCGTGTTGAACACGTCGATCATCGGCACATCGGTGCGGATCATCTTGTTAGGCACCGCGCGTTCAACCGGGTTCACGGTCGGGCCGCCGATGTCGATGCGAGGCTCGGACGACAGGTCCGGCCCGCCGTCAATCGCCACACCTGCCCCGTCAAACACCCGGCCCAGAATATTTGCCGAATAGGGCGTCTGCATCGGATGGCCAAGGAAGGTCGCAGTCGCCTCGGTCGAAATGCCCTTGGTGCCGGAAAACACCTGCAGCGTGACCACATCCCGGTCGATAAAGATCACCTGCGCCAGTGTTTTGCGGCCATCTATCGCCTCAATCACCGCCAGATCGTTGAACCGGACCGCCGCGTCTTCTGCGCCGTCAAACGGCACGCGGACCTTGATCGTGTCCCCGACGATTTCCAGAATACGGGTGAATTTCAAAAGACTCCGGGACATTATCTATCCTCATGCGCCTAAGTGATTTTCTGAATGACACTGCGCAAATCAGCAGCGATTTTTGCAATCTTACGTGCAGCTTACAACGAATTCATGAATTGGCAAATGAAGATGGTCGGAGGCCGCCGGACCGCCCGATGATTAGCCTTTTGGATGCACGATCTACCCCGGCTGCGGTCTACCACCCTCGACGCCCGAACAGCGAATGAAGCCGGTTCTGATCCTCGAACGGATCAACCGCCTGCGCCCGTTCCATCCGGGACACAACCCGCCTGACCAGCACCCAGCTGATCACTGCAAAGACGACACCACCGAAGGCCTGCCCCAACAACACGCCCGAGGCCCCCGCCAGGTTCGAGCCGATCACTGCAAACACCCACGTCCCGACGGTGTGGCGGCCCCAGTTGACCCATGTGGAATACACCGGGTGGCCAAGGTTGTTGAAACTGGCGTTTGACACGAAGATGACCCCGTTGAAAAACGAGGCCAACGCCAGTGGTCCGCAGAACAGGTAGATCAGCACCCGCGTCTCACCTTGTGCCTGAAACAGATCGGCAATCGGCGCGCGCAGCAGGAACAGGATCGCGGCCATGCCCAGAACGTAGATGGCGGTGAATTTGATGCCCGCCAGAAAGGCGGCGCGGACGCGGCTGAATTGCTCGGCCCCGTAGTTTTGGCCGATGATCGGACCAATCGCACCGGAAAGCGCAAAGATGACCGAAAACGCCACGGGCATCAGCCGCCCGATCACGGCCATGCCCGCGACCGCATCTGTGCCGTATTGGGCAATCTCGCGCACCACGATGGCGTTGCCGATGGGGGTGGCGACATTGGTCAGCACGGCGGGAATTGCAATCGCGCGCACAGGCTTGAGGTCCTGCCGCACCTGCCGCAAAGACGGACGCGTGAACCCTTTGTGGACCCGCAAAGCCGGCCACAGCGCGGCGGCCAGCATGCAGATGCGCGCCAGAACCGAGGCAATCGCGGCCCCATCCAACCCCAGCCCGACCGCAAAGATCAGGATCGGGTCCAGCACCGCATTCACCACGCCGCCATAAATCGTCGCCATCATCGACCGCCGCGCGTCCCCATGTGCGCGCAGGACGGCCATCGCGACCATGGCGAGGGACATGACCCACATCGTCGGCACGATGATCGAGGCATATCGGGTCGCGAGCCGCAAAACCTCGCCCTCGGCCCCAAGTAGGGACAGAAGGAAGCTCAGGTTGAGCAGCACCAGAACCGGCGTGACAAGCCCGACGATGACACCCAGAACAGCGACGCTGGACGCGAAGTGTCGCGCTTGATCTGCCCGTCCTCCCCCAAGTTCGCGAGCTACCAGCGCCCCGGCGGCGATCGACAGGCCGATGTTGATGGCGTTGGTAAAGAACAGCAGCGTCGCGGAATACCCGACGGCTGCGGCCAGCGCGTCATTGCCCAGCATCGAGATGAAAACCATGTCGATGAAGTCGACGGCAAAGATCGCCATCAGCCCAGCGCTGGTTGTCAGGGACATACGCGTCACATGGCCCATCAGGCTGCCGCTGAGGAAAACCGCCTTTTCCGGTGACTGATTGGCCATTGCCCTGCCCGCTCTTTCCATGGCCCGCTTGGCCCAAGTTCTAGCCAGCACGTCAATCCATCAGCCGTCAACCGGGATTTCAGGAGGACCCTGCGCATTTCCCCGAAATACACTTTTTGGGGCATTCGCAAGAATTCCGTGACCTCTCAAGGTGTTCCAAGACCTCGTCGTTCTTGACAGACGCAAAACCTGCCGTTCTGATGCCGGGGTGAGCTACAAGATTCCAATCCGTGATCCGATGGCCGAAGCCGTGTTCCCAAGCGCGTATCCTGCAAAGGTTGCCGTCTCGTGATCGCTGCGATGAAGGCCTATATCCGGTTCGTGGACCGCTCGAACCGCATTCTGGGGCGGATCATCATGTACGGCATCTTCGTGATGATGGCGATCCTGCTATATTCCTCGGTGTCCAAAACTTTTTTTGTTCCGTCGCTGTGGACGCTGGAAATGGCGCAGTTTGCGATGGTTGCCTATTACATCCTTGGCGGGCCCTATGCGATGCAGATGGGCGCGAATGTGCGGATGGATCTGCTTTATGGGGAGTGGGCCGACCGGCGGAAAAGTCAGGTGGATGCGATCACTGTGCTGTTCCTGATGGTCTATCTGGGCTTTCTGCTATGGGGCGGCTGGGACAGTCTGATGTATTCGTTCCAGTATGGGGGCGAACGGTCGTCTTCAGCGTGGCGGCCCTATATATGGCCGATCAAGACGATCATGGTGATCGGCATTTTCCTGATGCTGCTGCAGACGATCTCGGAACTGTTCAAGGACATCTTGCGCCTGAAGGGCCACGATATGGGCCCGAAGGATGATGAGCCGGTGCACATGGCCCCCGAGGACCTTGAAGGAGGGCATCGCGGGTGAGTTACGAAGTGATCGCCGCGCTCATGTTCTCGACCATGATGCTGATGCTTCTGACCGGGCAGCGCGTCTTTGGGGCCATCGGTTTCGTTGCCGTCATCGCCGCGTTTTTCCTGTGGGGGGACCGGGGCGGGTATGATCTGGGTTTTGCCGCCGCGATCAAGGTGATGCGCTGGTATCCCCTGCTGACGCTGCCGATGTTCATCTTCATGGGCTACATCCTTTCGGAATCCCGGATCGCAGATGATCTCTACCGCATGTTCCACGTTTGGATGGGCGGGCTGTCCGGGGGGCTGGCTATCGGAACCATCGGGCTGATGGTTCTGATCTCGGCCATGAACGGGCTTTCGGTTGCGGGGATGGCGATTGGCGCGACAATCGCCCTGCCCGAACTGCTGCGGCGGAACTACGACAAGATCATGGTGACTGGGGTGATACAGGCCGGATCCTCGCTTGGGATTCTTGTGCCCCCGTCCGTTGTGCTGGTTCTCTACGCCATGATCGCGCGCCAACCCGTCGGGCAGCTTTGGCTGGCTGGCGTTGTGCCGGGTCTGATGATGGCGACCCTGTTCATCATCTACATCGCCATCCGCTGCCGCCTGAATCCCTCGCTCGGCCCCGCGATGAGCGAAGACGAGCGCGCGCAGGTCAGTCCCGGCGAAAAGATGCGGTTGCTGGGCGCCGGGCTGTTACCGCTAGGTATCTTCGCGGTGATGATGGTGCCTTTTGTCAACGGCTGGACCTCGCTCGTGGAAAGTTCGGCGCTGGGGGCCATCGCTGCCTTTCTGGCCGCCGTTCTGAAACGCCGGATGACATGGCAGGTGTTCGAGACCTCGGTCAAGCAGACGCTTGGGATCACCTGCATGTTCATGTGGATCATCCTAGCCGCGCTTGCCTTTGGCGCTGTCTTCGATGGTCTGGGCGCGGTGAAGGCGATTGAGAACCTGTTTACCGTTCAGCTGGGCCTGAACCCGTGGATCATCCTGATCCTGATGCAGCTTAGCTTTCTTCTTATGGGCACGTTTCTGGACGACACCGCCATGCTGGTGATCGTAGCCCCGCTTTACGTGCCGCTGGTTGGTGCGCTTGGATTTGACCTGATCTGGTACGGCGTCCTCTACACGATCACCTGCCAGATCGCCTATATGACCCCTCCGTTCGGATATAACCTGTTCCTGATGCGGGCGATGGCCCCGCCGGAAGTAACTATTGGAGATATTTATCGTTCCATCATACCTTTCGTATGTGTGATGGCTTTGGCTTTGGGGCTGGTTATGACCTTCCCCGAGATCGCATTGTGGCTTCCGGGCGTCGTCTACGGAAACTGAGCAAACAAGAACGAGAAACCGGAGCAACCGGATCGAAGTTCAACGAAAAGCACAGGAGAGGAAGACAATGACCACAACAAGACGCAGTTTCCTGCGGACCGCTGCCATAGCGGCCCCCGCAACGCTCGCCGCGCCCGCAATCGTCAAAGCGCAGGCGCCGATCAAATGGCGGTTCCAGACCTATGCTGGCGGAGCGTTGGGCGAACATGTGACCAAACCGGCCATCGACTACATCAACGCCAATGCCAATGGCGAATTGGAGATCGAGCTGTTCTTCGCCGACCAGATCGTACCGACCGGTGAGTTGTTCCAGGCGCTGCAGCGCGGGACCATTGACGGGGTGCATTCCGACGATGACTCGATGGCGTCTCCCACGCCGCTGCGCGTATTTGGCGGCTATTTCCCCTTTGCAACCAAGCATATTCTGGACGTCCCGGTGCTGTTCAACCAATACGGGCTGGCCGATATCTGGCGAGATGAATACGCCAAGGTCGGGGTTCAGTGGCTGTCGGCGGCGGGGCAGGACCCGTGCAACTTCAACACCAAGAAAGAGATCACCTCGGTCGCCGATCTTGATGGCCTGAAGCTTTACACCTTCCCCACCGCTGGTCGTTTCCTCGCCAAGTTCGGCGTGGTGCCGGTGAACATCCCCTACGAAGACGCCGAGGTCGCCGTACAGACCGGCGAGCTTGACGGTATGGCCTGGTCGGGCATCACCGAGGATTACACCGTTGGCTGGGCCGATGTGACCGATTACTTCCTGACCAACAACATCTCGGGCGCGTGGATCGGATCGTGGTTCGCAAATCAGGAACGCTGGAATGAACTGCCCGATCACCTCAAATCCATCGTGATGGCGGGGATTGAGGCGGGCCACACCTATCGCAACCAGTGGTATTGGGGCGGCGAAGCGGCCCTGCGTGCAAATGGCGACAAGCTGGAACTACGGTCAGTGCCGCCCGCCGAATGGGCCGAGGTCGAAAACGCGGCCAAGGAGTTCTGGAACGAGATCGCGCAGGAAGGAGAAGTGCACAAGAAAATCGTGGGCATCTTCCGCGAGTATAACAGCGTGATCAATCAGGCTGGCGTGCCCTACAACTTCGAATAACTAAAAGCCGGGGCGGCTTGCACGCGTTGGCCGCCCCAATGGCAGCACTCCAGCAGGTTTGGAGGAAGCGGATATTGAAAACGCGACCGTCGATCATCCGGGCAATTCCAAAAGGCTTTGCCGCTGCGTTCTTTCTACTGTGCTGCACGCCTGTTTGGTCGCAGTCGGATGGCAGCAATTCTGAATCCGAAGGTTTCATCACACCCGCCCCTTTGCCCGAAACGGATTGGGCCAAAGTCAAAGGGGTTTTGGATCAGCGCTGCGTGGTCTGCCACAGTTGCTATGACGCGCCTTGCCAGCTAAAACTGACATCCTCCGCAGGGCTGCTGCGTGGCGGCTCAAAAGAGGCGGTCTATCACACGCAACGCCTGAATGACGCGCAGCCGACGCGGCTGGGGACTGATGCTCAATCGGTGACGGAATGGCGCGATTTTGGTTTCCACACTGTTTTGCCGGGACCCGGAGCACCAACGGGTGTTGCGAACCTGCTTGAGCGCTATCTCAATCTAGGTCGCGACAAGCCCTTGGAACCCAACGCCCCTGTTCCCGACGAACTTGCCCTTGCCCTCGACCGCCCCCTCTCCTGTCCCACTCCCCAGGAGTTCGAGGCGTTTCGAGACAGTCACCCGCTTGCCGGGATGCCTTATGCCACCGCACCACTTTCGGACAGCGAGTTTCAGACCCTGATCACCTGGCTGCGCGACGGGGCATCGCTGCCCGCTGCCTCAGCCGATCTTCCCGGCGACATCACCGAACAGATCGCCGCGTGGGAGGGATTTCTGAACACGCCCGCCCCCCGCAACCAGTTGATGAGCCGGTACCTGTACGAGCATCTATTCCTCGCCCGGCTTCACTTTCCGGGCGACGACCCGCGCCGGTTCTTCCAACTCGTCCGCTCAGCGACCCCGCAAGGCGAAGCGGTCGAAGTGATCGCCACGCGCCGTCCCTTTGACGATCCGGGCAACGCCCCGTTCTACTATCGCCTGCAGCCTGTGGACGAGACCATCGTGCATAAAGAACATCTCGTCTACAGCCTCGGCCCGGACCGGATGGCGCGCTTTCAGGACTTGTTCCTGACCCCCGACTGGGCATTGACGGACCTGCCGCCCTACGGCGACGCCGAAGGCGGCAACCCGTTCAGCACCTTCGCGCCTATTCCGCCTCGTAGCCGCTATCAGTTCATGCTGGACGACGCCCTGTTCTTTGTTCGCAGCTTCATCCGGGGACCGGTCTGCCACGGCGAAACCGCCGTTGACGTGATCGAAGACCGGTTCTGGGTCAGCTTCCTTGATCCGGACTTCGATCTGTCGATTACGGACCCAGACTATTTAGATGATGGTGCGGTGCATCTTGAACTGCCTGTTGCACAGGTCGAGCGTGGGCTATTGGGCAACCTTCAGGGGGTCTCTCACAAAAACCAGATCCGGTATCTCGAATTCCGAGATCTGCGGTATCGGGACACTCCGCTGCACGACGCGGGCTTCGAATATGATGCCATCTGGGACGGTAACGGAATAAACCCCAACGCGTTGATCACCGTGTTTCGCCACTTTGACAACGCCTCGGCCATGACCGGGTTTCATGGCGGCATCCCCGAAACGGCGTGGGTTATCGACTACCCGATTTTCGAGCGGATTTACTACGATCTTGTCGCCGGATATGACGTGTTCGGACGTGTGGAACACCAGCTTGCCACTCGGCTTTACATGGACGAGCTGCGCATGGAGAGCGAGGATTTGTTCCTGACCTTCCTGCCGCGCGAGGTCCGGCCCGCACTGCACGCAAGCTGGTACAAAGGCCTTTTGGCCGAGATCCACACCTACTGGCACCAACGCCGCGTCGATGACAGTTTTGCCACCGGGATCGACTTCGCGACAGAGACCCCGAAACAAGAGTTCCTGTTGGCCCTGCTTGAACGCGGCAACGGGCTATGGGCGACCACGGACCCAATCAACCGATGCCCGGACGGCAACTGTCGGCCTGACCAGACCGGTCGCGTTCTAAGCACACTGGCCAACAAACCCGGAGATTGGGTGAAGTTCCTGCCGGACCTCTCTGTTCTTGTTGTGGAAACCGACGGCCCTGCCGAGATATTTACGCTCGCCCATGACAAGGCGCATGACAACGTGGCCTTTCTGTTCAACGAACAGGCCCGCCGGACGCCCGACGAAGACACTTTGACCATTCTCCCCGGGATAATCGGCAGTTATCCGAACTTCTTTTTCAAAATTCAGGACAATCAACTGAAACCGTTCGCAGAGGTCCTGACGTCGATGCGCACGCCAAAAGACTGGATAGATGTGGTCGCCGAATACGGCGTGCGCCGGACCAGCCCCGATTTCTGGGCCGTAAGTGATCAGATAAACGCAAGTTTTTTACAGAACGACACCATTCAGGCGGGGATTCTGGACCTCAACCGTTATAAGGATCCCAAACCAGACGACGATCCAACCTGATCCCTACGGCACGATTTCGTTATTGTTATTGAAGCGTTAGGTCTTCCGCCTTACCTTATACATATGTGGTCAGTTGCGCACATCCGACCGGCATACAGCCGGGCCGAGCGCCTGAGTGACGGTGTCGTCCATGTTTTGGGCATAGGCCTTGCCTTGGTCGCCGTCCCGGCGTTGATTGCGCTGACTGTTGCCTACCGAACCGAGACAACCGCCATCCTCAGCGCCAATATCTATGGCGTCTCACTCCTGTTGATGCTGGTCTTTTCCGCCCTTTACAACATGGTCGAAAACGACCGGTGGAGCGGGCTTTTGCGGCGGCTGGATCACTCGGCAATCTACGTCAAGATCGCGGGCACCTATACGCCGTTCATCATGCTGTCCAGCGTGCCCGCGCCGGGCTTTCTGGCGTGGCTCTGGGGGTCGGCCATCATCGGTACTGCGCTCAAAATGGTGGACCCCGGCCGCTTTCAGTGGTTCGCACTGTTTCTCTATCTTGCGATGGGCTGGGCCGCCGTTTGGGCGGGCAGTTCGATCCTGACCGAACTGCCCCTGACGGTTGTGGGCTTCATGCTGGCCGGCGGCGGAATGTACACCACCGGCGTGGTCTTTTACCTGATGGACCGGATGCCGTTTCACAACACCATCTGGCACGTCTTTGTTCTGATCGGCAGCGTTCTGTTTTTTGTCGCGGTCTCAATGCACATCTCGAACCTGCCCGCCCCGAGCGGTTAGGGCGCGCCACACTGGCCTGCCCTTTCCTCCTCAGCTTTTACCGGAAATCTCCAGCGTGAGCGTCTGGCGATACGGGTGATCCGGAGAATAGATAATCGACGGAAACGCAGGGATGTTCGGCGCATTGATATAGCCCGAGGGCTCGACACACAGGCCGGCTCCACTGTGGAACGGAACCGACAGATGCGCCGAGGAATACACCTGTGCGCCCGGTTGGTCGGAATAGACGGTCATGCTAAGGCCGGACGGAGCGTGGACGTCTGCGACCGGATCGCGATGATCTCGGTCGGGGACGAAGACAAAGTAATGGTCCAGATCCGTTGCCGCCTCGCCAACAGGTTTCGAGTGAGTGAAATCCAGCGCTCTTCCCTTCACCTCTCGCAGCGCGCCCGACGGTATCCCTTGATCGTCAACCTCTAGGAAGCGGTCCGAGGCCAGTTTCAGCCTGAACTCTGACACGGTGCGCCCACGACCCAACGTATAGTAATTGTGCTGCGCAATACTGATTGGCGTCGGACGATCCGGCTGCGCGGAGATCGAATAGGTCAGACGCGGATGTTTCAGTTGAACGCGCAGGTCAAACCGGACCTCGCCGGGGAAGCCGTTCTCTCCGTCGGGTGAGGTGAGGTTCAACACAGCCTCAGTCAGCGAGGTTTGTTCAAGGGTCCAGTACCGATGCGAAAGGCCAACCGTCCCGCCATGCAGCGTGTTCTCGCCCTCATTCGCTGTCAGGTTACACTGGGCACCCTCCAACTCGAACCGCGCGCCGCTGATCCGGTTGGCGACCCGGCCGACGATTGCGCCCATATAGTACGGGTCTGTCAGATAGTCTTCGGGTGTCTCATAGCCTAGGATCAGCGGCGTCTCCCCCAGCCACCACCCTTGGGTGATCGCGCCGTAGTTCAGAAGGGCCACGGACATGTCACCGTCTTCCAGCACAACCCTTTTGATCTCCGCGCCCTGTCCCATCGTCATCGTACCGCCAGAGGCGATAGCGCGGCGTAAAACTGCCTGAAACGCTGATACTCGGCTTCATATGCGGTAACCAGATCGTCACGCGGCTCAATGAGTTCGGCAATATCGGGCGGTGTCATGATGTCGTCCACATCCGCCCCGCTCGCGGCGCAGGCGGCGAGTTTGGCGGCTCCGATGGCCGCTCCGAATGCGCTGCCTTTGGGCAGGGCCAGCGGTGTATTCAACACGGTCGCCAAGGTTTCCAGCCAAAATCGGGATCGCGCCCCGCCGCCCACTGCCAGCAGACTGCCCGGCGCGGTTCCGGTGCTTTTCAACGCGTCGAGGCAATCGCGCATGGCGAACGCAACGCCCTCCATCACCGCGCGGGTCAGATCGGCGGGCTCGGATGAGACATCCAGCCCCAGAAAAGCACCCCGGATGTCGCTGTCGTTATGCGGAGTCCTCTCGCCCGACAGATAGGGCAGAAAGGTGATCGCAGACGGCCCGCCAACCTTGTCCGGCAGAGCCGAGGCCAGCGTGCCTACCGGCTGCCCAAGATTGCGCGACAGCCAGTTCATGCTGTTTGTCGCCGACAGAATAACGCCCATCTGTATCCAGCGCTCGGGCACTGCGTGGCAAAAGCAGTGCACGGCGGTCTCCGGCGCGGGCGCGTAGCGGTCTTTCGAAACCAGCAGAACGCCCGAAGTGCCCAAAGACAGAATTCCGGTGCCCTCATTGACACTTCCGATCCCGCAGGCTGCCGCTGCATTGTCCCCGGCCCCGCCTGCAACAACGACCGGTCCGGGCAGACCCCATTCCTGCAAAAGTTCGGGCCTCAGCTCTCCGCCCGGTGCGCTGCCTTCGACCAGACGCGGCATCTGATCTGTGGTCATGTGGCTCAGCCCAAGTGCCGTGTCCGACCATTTCCGCTGCCCGACATCCAGCCATGCGGTGCCGGCGCTGTCGGATAAGTCGCTGATGTAGTCACCGGTCAGCCAGAACCTTAGATAGTCTTTCGGAAGCAGAACTTTTGAGACCCTGGCAAAGATATTCGGTTCGTTCGCGCGCACCCATTCCAACTTGGGGGCGGTGAAGCCGGGGAAGACGATATTGCCGGTCACCGCGCGCATCTCAGGAATCCGGTCAAGCGCGGCGGCTTCCTGCGCTGACCTCGTGTCGTTCCACAGAATGCAGGGCCGCAGGACCGTCCCGGCTTCATCGAGCAAGGTCGCCCCGTGCATATGACCGCTCAGCCCGATACCGCGCAGGGCGGAAAACGCTGCTGGGCTGGTATCCCGCAGGACCGCGACAACATATTTGCAAGCCTCGATCCAATCATTCGGGGATTGCTCGGACCAACCGGGATGCGGAGTCGAGGTTTCAATGGCCGCTTCAGCCTCGGCTTCAACCTGACCGGCCTCATCGACCAGAATGGCCCGAAGACCTGACGTTCCCAAATCCAAACCCAGATACACGCGCGTCTTTCCTTTTTGACCGTGCAGCAGCCCCTAAGCTCAGGGCGCATAGTACTCACACTATAAGGCAACCACCGCAATCCTGTGCCCTTTTGTGGACCTAGGCGGATGGTGTACCCTGACCGGATACAGGGGAAGGAGGCCGCTATGATGGATTATTATGATCTTGGCACATACTCTCGACCGGTTTCGACGTCGTCCACGGAAGCTCAATTGTGGTTCGACCGGGGATTGGCCTGGACCTACGCCTATAACCATGAAGAAGCGATCGAGTGCTTTCGCAAAACGCTCGCCGCTGATCCCGACTGTGCGATGGCAAGTTGGGGCATCGCCTACTGCATCGGCCCCAACTACAACAAACCCTGGGAGACCTTCGAGGACGACGAAAAACCCGATTGCATCGAAGTCGCAAAAAACGCCATCGAAGCGGCGCACAGGATGCCGGACAAAGTAACCCCAGTCGAGCGCGCGTTTATCGAGGCCCTGCCAGCGCGGTATCCAGCAACCTCGGATATCGAAGATTTCAGCCCATGGAATGATGCCTTCGCCGACGCAATGCGCAAGGCCTATGAAAAACACCCCGATGATCTGGATATTTGCGCGGTTTTTGCCGAAGCGATCATGAACCGCACGCCTTGGCAGCTTTGGGATCTGCCAAGCGGCGAGCCAGCCGAAGGCGCGGATACGCTAGAGGCCATTGCCGTGCTCGACAAAGCTTTCGACACGCTACCCGGTGCATGGCAACATGCCGGTCTGCTACACATGTATATCCACCTGATGGAGATGTCGCCGCACCCCGAACGCGCCCTGCGGCATGGCGATGCGCTCAGCACTCTGGTGCCGGATGCGGGGCATCTGTTGCACATGCCATCCCATGTGGACGTGCTGTGTGGGGACTACATGAACGTGGTCCTGCGCAACGAAGCGGCGATTGTGGCGGACCGGAAGTTTCTGGCGCGTGCCGGGGCAGACAACTTTTACTCGGTCTACCGGTGTCACAACTACCACTTCAAAATCTACGGCGCGATGTTTCTGGGCCAACCCAACGCGGCGCTGGAAGCTGCCAAGGAGTTGATCGACACCCTGCCGACAGACACGCTGCGCCCGATGGCGGATTGGTTCGAGGCGTTCATTCCGATGAAGCAGCACGTGCTGATCCGCTTTGGCCGCTGGCACGAGGTTCTGGATCAGGCGATGCCCGAGGATCAGGACCTCTATAGCGTCACCACCGCCATGATGCGCTATGCACGCACGGTTGCTTTAGCCAATACCCATCGCGTTGATGAGGCCGAGGCTGAAAAAGCGCTGTTCTATGAGGCCCTTGAACGTGTGCCGGACAGCCGGATGCTGTTTAACAACACCTGCCGCGATATCCTGCAGGTCGCCGAGCAAATGATGCTGGGCGAACTGGCCTATCATAAGGGCGAGCACGAAGCCGCCTTTGACCATCTGCGAAAATCGGTGAAGATTGATGACGCCCTGCCCTATGACGAACCTTGGGGCTGGATGCAGCCCACCCGGCACGCGCTGGGGGCGCTTCTTCTGGAACAAGGGCAGGTCGCAGAAGCCGAAGCGGTTTATCGCGCCGACCTTGGACTGGACGCAACGCTTAGCCGCGCCTGCCAGCATCCGGGTAACGTCTGGAGCCTGCACGGGTTGCACGAATGCCTGACCCGTCGGGGTGAAACAATCGAAGCGGCGCATATCAAGTTGCAACTGGACAAGGCCCTCGCCCGTGCGGACGTAAAGATCAAGGCCTCGTGCTATTGCAGACAGAAAGACCTGGCGGCTGAGTAAACTCGAATCCCGCAGCCTGGCGCTGTCGGTTCAACGTCATTGATCCATGGGAACCGGCTTTCTGACTGCATGCGTGATTCGACTTTTTCACGAACTTGTGAGAGACTTGCTAAGCCGTTTTTTGTTTGGAGAGTGGGGGATGGCACGGCTTCCTCTGGTTTGTTGTGTAATTTTTAGTGTTTGTTTTAGTGCCTGGGCCCCTGCCGCATTGGCTGAGGACCCCGTTGAGCCATCGGCGGTTTCTGATGACTCACCGCAAACAGCCGCGTCTTTGCGAAAGATATTTTCGCTGTTGGAAGACGAAATCGCCCAAGCGCAATCCACCAAAGACAATCTGATCCAAGAGGTTGAACAGGCAGAAGGTGAACTGTCTGCCCTGCAAGCTCAGATCACATCTGCAGATGCCCAAAGGTTGGACCACGCTGCGCGTATTGCCGAACTGGAAGAAGCCCGGACCCAGTTGGAAGGCGAAGTTGACGTTAAGGGCGCGTTGCTCGCCGAAACCAATGCCGAACTCGAAGAGGTCGAGGCCAAAAACCAGACAGCCAGCGCCGAGCTTGCTGAGCTTCAAATACAGATCGAGACATCAAGGGGCGAGGTCAGCACCCTTGAGCAGTTGAAACTCGAAATGCAAGAGCTTGAAAGCCAGATTGCAGCAGACCGCACGCTTGCCGATGAATTGCAGACCGAAGTCGATGCGTTGCAGGACATTCAGGCCCAAGCAAACGCCGAGATGACGGCCTTGGACGAAGCCCTTGTCACCTCGCGTATTGATCTGGAATCCGTCACATCAGACCTTTCTGCCAAGCAAACCGAGCTTGAGACATTGAGTGCGGCGCTAGGGCAATCCCGATCCGAACTTGAGAGTTCTCAGTCCGACCTGTCGAACCTGCACGAGGAAATCGTCAGCGCAACAACGGACCTGACGCGCTTGCAGACGGCAGCCCAGCAACGTCGACAGGAAAAAGACGCGCTGGAAGCCGCGATCGGAACCGCTCAGGATCAGGAACAAGACGTGTCCGCAGCCCTGGGCGAATTGCAGCAGCAAGAGGCCGACCTGCGTGAACAGGTGCAAGCGCTGGCCTCGGAACGGGACCAACTGGCAACTGAGGCCGAAGAGTTCGCAGCCGTCATTGCCAATGCGGAACCGTCGCTTCAAGCGATGGAGAAGCGGAAGGAAACGGCGGGCCTTGATCTGCAACGCGCCACCGAGGAATTCGAGGCGTTGCAGACGGAAATCGCGACCGCCAAGGACACGCTGCAAGCTCTGCAGAATGAAAAGCTTGCGGCAGAGGACGAACTGGCGCAGGGATCAGATACACTTGCGTCCCTTCGTGCCGAAACGGAAAAAGCGCAGCAGGCATTGGCGGCATCAGCCTCGCAGGCTTCGAACGCCGCTACCGAATTGGAACAGGCAAAAACGGCCCTGTCCGACACCCGATCCGAGATGGCGACACTGGAAGATGAAATCGCCCAGCGCCGGGAAGAGTACCAAACCCTCGCCACATCCATCGAAGAAGCACGAGCCGCCGGGGCAGAGTCCGAGGCAGCCTCGTTGAATTTGGCGGAACTGGAACTGGAACGCCAGACCGTGGAAGATGATCTAGCGGTGCTGCGGCAAGAACTACAGACCGCCCGCGCCGAAGTTGATCAATCCCGGACCGAACTCACCAGCTTGTCCGACCGGCGCGACGCGGTATCCGCCGAGTTGGAAACGCTGGCGGCACAGCGCTCGGAACTTGAAGATGCCGTCCAGTCGGCCGCCGAGGAAAAATCCGCAGCAGAAAACGCGGTGAGCGCTTTGCAAGACGACCAGCAAGCGCTGCAGGATCTGACGGCCTCGATTGAAGGTTTGCGCCAAGAGCAGGACCAATTGACGGCTGAACTCGCTGCTTCGAACGAAGAATTGGAAGGATCGCAGCGTTCGATCACGGAAGCCAATGAAACTCTGGTCGAACTCAATGCCAAGCGGGATGAACTGCAGGCGCAGCAAACGGACCTTCAATCGGCAATCGAAGGGGAAACGCAGGCCAGATCGGACCTGCAGGCCGCGCTGGAAGATATGCGCCTTGAACGCGACAACGTTGCCGCCGAAATCGCCGACGCCGCCAGCCAGCGCGATGCCGCGCAGGCCGAGCTGTCAGAGCTTGAGGCCCGGCGGGACGACCTTACGGCCACAACCACTGCCGCGAATGAAGAGCGGGACCGGATGGTCGCCTCGCTGCAGCAGACATCCGAGGCTGCGGTCGCGGCAGAGGAAGAACTGACTCAACTGCGCAGCGACGTGGATGCGCGCCGCGCGGAACTGGTTCAGTTGACCGCCGAGGTGGAACTGGCAAGCGACCGCGCCACCGAAACCGCTGCGGCGTCGCAATCGCTGGAGGACGTGAACGCGCAGATCACCAATGCCGAGGCCCAGCTACTTGGGACGCAAAAGGAAATCACCCTGGCCCGCGAGGAATTGGACCGCGTGACCGCCGAGATTTCCGAGGCGGAAGCGCAGCGTGAACGTGCCGCCGCGCAGGTTGCGGAACTGGAAGCCCAAAAGGTTCAGGCCGCTTCCGACGCCGAGGCGGCTCGGCAACAGCAATCGGACCATCAGGCCGATCTTTCGGAATCCGAATCCAACGTCGCCACCGCCAAGGCCGAGCTGGATTCCCTGCGTCTGCAAGCGGCAGCCTACCGGGATGAACTGTCCAGATTGTCTGCAAATCTCGAAGAGTTGGAACGCTTCGCAGATGAGGCGGATTCGCGGTTCTCGTCGCTCAATACTCAGCCTCAGAACGCGCCCGAGGCGGAACCCCAACAGCCCGCATCGGTGACAACCCCGCCTGCCGCCAAGGTCGCCCGACCTGTGGAACGTGTCCGTTCACTATTGATCGGCGCACCGGGGCTGAGCGAGTTGTCTCAAGACACTATCGAGGACCTGATTGCAGAACTGGCCAGCGGCAGTTGCGCCACCGAGGCGCTAAGATCCGCGACTGGCGAGATCAACCGCCAGACCCTGCTTCATTTGATCAGGTCCGGAGAAATTTGCTAGTTTTCAAGGTTATTTTGGGAGGGTGAAATGAAATTATTTAAACTAAAGAGCATTTTAGCCAAGATTTCGACAGTCGCAGTCTTTGGGCTGACACTGCCGGTCCCGGCTTCGGCATTCGAACGGAACATCCTGACTGGCGGACCGACGGGCACGTACATTCAGATCGGGCGCGACATGAGCGATCTGGCCTCGGCCTGTGGCATCGACCTGATCGTGCAGGAAAGCGCGGGGTCGCTTGAAAACTTTCTGGGTGTCCGAAAGCGTCGCCACACGCAATTGGGCATCGTACAGAGCGACGTGTTGGAATACCTCAAGACCTATTCCAGCGAAGACCCCGAGATCGCACGCGCCATTTTCGGCGTTCGCATCGCCTTTCCCCTGTACAACGAAGAGGTCCACATTCTGGCCAAGCGCGATGTGAATTCGCTGTCTGACCTGAACGGTCGCCGCGTTGCGGTGGGTGTCGAGGATAGCGGTACATTTCTGACCGCCTCGCTGGTTCTTGATCTGGCAGGTGTGACCCCAGCCGAGCGTCTGACCATCAACGCCGACACCTCGCTGCAAATGCTGCTTGCCGGGGATATCGACGCATTTTTCTATGTGGCTGGGGCCCCAACAAAGATCTTCCAAACAGATCAGATCGACCCGGAAAAACTGCACCTGCTGCCTATTACCGACCCGACACTTGCGGCGGTTTATACGCCTTCAAAGATTGATGCCGGCACCTACCCGTTCCAGCAGGACACCATCGATGTGGTCGCCGTGAAGGCCGTGCTGATGACCTATGAATACGACCCAAGGCGCAACGCATATCACCGGCAAAGCTGCCGGGCGGTCTCGGACACTGCGCATCTGATTGTGAAGCAGTTCCAGACCCTGCAGCAGTCTGGCCATCCGAAATGGAATGATGTGGACCTGAACGATATTCCGCCGGGTTGGAACATCTCGGAATGTGTGAATGCCGGGCTGAGCGCGGACTACAATCTGGCCTGCGAACCCGTTACCGCAGCACCAACGCAGGACAGCATCGAAAGCGAAGCCAATGCCGCCTATCGCAGCAGAATTTGCGCTGTGATTGGTTGCTGAGACCAAGCTTTGCTGTGGTCGGCCTAACCCGGGCCGATTGCAACCCACGGCGAAGCGACCTGCGTCCCGCTGTTTTCGTCCACCGCCACAACACGCCATTGCTGCGCATCCTCGGGCGCTGTCAGCCGGATCGCCGAGATCGCAACGGGCTGCACGCTCAGCGTGATGTCCCCGTCAGCGGTTGCGAGTTCGATGCGATAGTAAGACGGGTCTGGCCCCTCTCCGCTGGTCCAGACAAGTTCGACCGTGCCGCCGGGCATTTCGTTCGAAAACAGTGGGATCGGTGAGGACGGCACGCCACCCTCGACTGGCGGCTGCAAGTCGCTAAGGCGGCTGGCCGCCCCGCTCACTTCTGGCCCGGCGGCTTGGTACCATGCTCTTGCCAGTTCCAAATCCACCGGCACGCCTTCGCCGGTCTCAAAAATCTGGCCGAGGTAATAGGCCGACCGGTCATGACCCGACAGCGCGGCGCGGGCAAAACCGACAACCGCCGCATCCGCGGTGGAGTCGGCAAGGTCCAGCGCGGCCCGGTACTGTCCGCTGGCAGTCAATTCGGTTCCGGTCAACGCATCTGAAATCCGGGTCACGCGAGCCTGTGCTGCGGCAATCTGGTCGGGATCAAAACTGGCAACGACTTCGCCGCCGCCAGAGAGGCCCGCCCAAAGCCGCTGCGAGGCTGCAACGGCGTCATCGCGCAAAGGCAGCAGGCGGTCGCCCACAGGTGTCCCGGTCTCGGGCAACAGCGCAACCGCCGCCACACCCGCCAGAACAACCGCACCAGCAAGAACTGTTTTCCGCCGCCCCGAGCGTTTTGCGGGCGCTGGCGCGTCCTCGGCTTTGACCTCATCCTCATCGGGTGCCGCTTGCGGGCTGTCCGGTGTATCCGACATGGGCGTTTCCGCCTGCTCGATCCCCAAAGCCGTTTCGACCTCCGAGCCCTGCTCGTCTTCGTTCTCAGGAGGTGACGCGGTGGGTGTGAACCGGCCCGTGCCGAAAATCCGGGTCAGCGCGACGACGCGGCGAATATGTTCGCGGTTGAGGGCGATCAACCCCTCTTTGGCTGCAAACTGCCGCACCCGATCGCACAAAGCATTGATGCGCGACGGAATGCCGTCGGTTTGGGCTGCAACCTCGGCAACAGCATCCTCGGTAAAAACGCTGCTGTCTGCACCCAGATTGGAACACCGCGCCTTGAGGTATCCCGCGACATCCTCTTCGCTCATCCCGCTGAGCGTAAAGGCCGGTCCAGTCAGGTCGGGGCGTTCGTAGGCCAGCACGTCCGTCAATCCGGGCTGCCCGACCAGAACGAGTTTAAGCATGGGTCGCATTCCGGCGCTTTGGTCGCACAAAGCGCACAAGGCCCCCAGGTATTGGTTGGGCAGCATATCGGCATCATCGACGATCAGAACCGGGAACCGCTTCTTGCCGTGAAACTTGTCCAACAGGGTCGACAGCTTCTGACGCTCAGTTTCGATGTCGCCGCTGGGTTTGTGCTTGGGGTCAAAGACCGACAGCACGTCGGCGTATACTTCACCCGAAAATGCGTCAGGATTGTACTGCGTTCCGATCGCCACATCCGAAAACTTGCGCTTGGTCAGTTCACGGATCAGGCGAGTTCGCCCGGTTCCGATCTGTCCGATAAATATCGTCAGCGGTGCCTGGCTGGTGACCGCAAAACGCAGACGATCAATGGCCAGCTTGTGGGCTTTGCTCCAATAAATCGGCCCGAGCGCTTCGGACCCGGAGACCGTGCCCGAGGATAACGCGGTTTGCGCCCTGGTGCCTTCCATATTCCCCCAACTCGTCAAAAGTAAAAATCAAAACATTCGTGGTTGGCCCGATAGCAGCCTGTGGTCATGTTACCGGTCAAAAATCCGGATCACATCCCTTGTGGTGACGAGGCAGGTCATCTTTGCCCCTTTGACTGAATAGAACCGTTAAATAACCCGTAGGTCGGCAGCATTGTGAATTCTGCCGGAAAACAGGCAAAAAATCTAGGAATTACTGGGGCGGGCACCTAGTTGACCGCAGCGGCAAGCTCTGCCGCAGGCAACAGTTCGATGCCCATGCCGTAGTCGCGCGCCAGGTCAACCATCTCTTGCGTGCCGCCCGGGCTATCGCCCGGCGCCTGGTTCCACAACGCGATCAATCGCGCCTGACCCGGTGGCGCAAGCAGGCCGAACCCAAGGGTCCAGATGTTGTTGCGTTGCCAGACGCTGTAATTGTCGACCTCGGATAGCCAAGATGGCAGGTCCGGTTCTTCTTGCAGAACCAGAACGCGGTTTTGGTCAGAAAGCGCTGCATAGATCTTGTTAAACCGGTCTATCCACTCAGCCCCGCCATCGTTTACTGAAGCTTTCATGTAGTCTTCCCGTGGCAACGCCAGCAACAACGTGGTTTCGATACCCAACTCGGCGCATTGCTCGTGAAAGATCAGGTCGCCGCCGCTCGCGCCGCCCGCAAAGCCCATAACGTTGTCGAGCCCGCCGGTGTTTTTTGCGATTGCGTCGCGTATCATCTGCGTTGCAGTCCCGATTGCTGCGGGCGAGTTCGGGAAACGCGGCGTTTCCCTGTTCGGCGCATCAACCCGGTGACCGGTGAAGATCAGCGGAATTGGATTGTCCACGGACTGGGCCCGTTCGGTCCCCATATTCTCGACTGTTTCGGCGGCTTTCGCGGCGACCTCGGCACGAACTCCGAGCCCAGTGTAAATCTCCAACTGCCGCAGAACAGTATCCCGTTGCTGAGCGCTGAGCCCCCCCAAGGCGCGCTGGTACTGACGGGCAACCGCATCGGGCCTGTCGATGGTGAGCAACGCCAGATCAATGCGGGTCAGAAGCAGCCATTCATCCTGTTCGTCCGGTTGTGTGGCCGCGTCCAAGGACACTTGCACCGCAACCGCCAACTCGTCGCGTTCACGTACAAGTTTTGCATGGCGAGCGTCGGCCTCCTCCTCGGACAGGAATGCGGCGCGCCAGGCTTCGACATTTGCGTTTGCGAGTTCCAGTTCGATGACCGTCAGAGCCAGTGCGTTAAAGCCCGAATAATAGTGGTTCAGATCGCGTTTGAAGGCAGCAGAATAGAGCTTCCGCGCCTCTTCCAAATGGCCTGAGGCCAGCGCGGCGTCGGCGCGGTCATCGGCTGGTTTGTCCTGCCAATCGTCAATCCACTGGCTTTTCTTGTTGCTGGCCATCAGCGACAGGCGTTCCGCATTGTCATTGGCTGTCTGCCGGTCCGCCTCGACCCGAGCCAGCGCCAAGTTCGACCGACCCGGCGCGCCGAGTTTCTGATAGCAGGTGCCAAGTTTCAGGTTCGCATGGACATTGTCGGGCTCAAGCAGCAACACGTGTTCCCACGCCTTGGCCGCGCGCCCATATGCGCCCAGTTCGAACAGAGACTTGGCGATCATGAACTGCCCCAACAACCCCCATTCCGGTTTGAAGCGTGCGATTTCTTCGGACAACAAAGACAGTTCAGACCGCCGTCGATCATGCAAGTATACTGCATGGGCTTCGTTGAAATCCCGTGGCACAGACTGGAATTTCAGTTTCTCCTGCGGTTGCACGCCGGGCAGCATCTGGAACACCGGGCTGTCGGATTCGTGGTTTCGGTGGCTTGACTTGATCACATGGGTCAAATCGTCCACGGATGCAGCCGGATCGTCCAGATCATAAGAGAGGTAACGGTCGGTTTTCAGATCGAAAGGCACCGGGTCGGGTTCCGGCGTGCCCTCAGCCGCCGTTCCGCGCAAGAGTATCGTGACCCGGTCACGCATCGCGTGGCGGATGCCAAGTTCGTAATACGCATTCGCGTTGTCGACGGTGATATCGGCAACAACCACATCCGCCGTCAGCAAGCGTTGGAACATGTCGCGCCGGATATTGCCTTGCGAGATGATGTCGCCAGTTGTCCGCCCCTCAATGTCGGAGGCCGTCAACGCCGGGCCGATCAGGGTGTCTTCGATCAGGTCGAAATCGATTTCCCGCCCGCTTTTGGCGGTTTTCGTCCCAAAGGGCCGGATGATGAAGGCGCGCATTCCAAGGCCTCCTTAGTCGCCGCCGAAATGGCTGAAAATGGACATGTCCACGTGTTTCTGCGCGTATGCCTTGCCAACCTTGCGCATGTCGCCAAGGAATTCCACCTTGTCCATCGCCTGCACGTTGCGTTCCGAGATATCGTGCAGGCCAAGCGCATCCAGACCGGCGCGGCTGACATCCGGGTTGTACCGCCCATACAGGAAATCCCTGCCGGTTGGCGTTTCGCGCGGAACCTCGGCGCCGGTCACCGGATCGCCCTCACGCGGTTTCATATCGCCAAGCTCCCGGTCGATCACGTCGCCAAACAGGCACCGGCCAAACGCGCGGCAGTTGATATCTTGATCCACGGCAGAACCGCCCATCAAAACGCCGGGCATCGCGGCTGCGTTCTTGGGAAGCAGTTCTCCGCGATCATCCAGATCAAGCTCGACCTTCGCGGCCGATCCCGTCCCTACCGACACCAGCATCAGCTTGTCTTCCCCTTTGGGCCAGTTCAGCCGGTAATGGGGCAAAGTGGCCATACGGTACAGCAGGAAGGCCGGGTTGTTGTACGGGGTCACGCCGCCATCGACAAAGGTGAAGGACATGTCCTTGTCCATCTCAAGCGACTCGGGCGGGAAATAGACCGGGGCCGCTGTTGAGGCGCGCACAAGTTCCCACAGGCGAATATCCAGGTTGTTCCGGTCGGCGTAGCCCGATCTGTCATTGTACTTGGCAAAAGGATTGTTCGACACCGGCCACGCGGAATCCGTCGTTGCGTTTCGTGTTACAACCAGCAGCAGGCAGCGCAAATCCTCGGACCCGAGGGTTCTGTCCATGTCTTGATCATTCACAAGCACCTTCTGCAGTTCTTCGCGCAGGGGGTCGGCCTCATAAAGCGCTCTCGCCCGTTTGAGCAGCCATTGCTTTGTGAACATCCGGCTTCCGGAGTTCACATAAAACTCGGTCAGCTCATCCACGGACATGCCAACCGCCAGACCGGTCGAAATAATCGCCCCGGTCGAGGTTCCGGCGATGTAGTCAAAGTAGTCCCCCAGCCGAAACGACGCGCCCTGACCTGTCTCATCGGCCAGTTGGCTTTCGATTTCCTTGAGGATTTCCAGAGTGATAATCCCCAAAATACCCCCACCATCCAGCGCCAGAAGGCGTCGTGGGCGTTCAGTGGAGTATTTTTCGCTCCAAACGTTCAAATGCGTCATGGCATGCTCCGATAATTGTCGCCGGAACGGGTCAAAGCCTGCGGCCAGACCGTAGGACCGCCGCTTATTTCCGGCTACTGATCATTCCCATCAGACGAATTGCCTTGTCGAGTTTACCAAACATGCCCCACCCGGTGATCAGAGCAAAAACACTGATCAAAGCTTCCGCATTGTTCGAAAGAAAATCGACGATGTCGCCCGAAAGACCCAGCTTCGGCAAAAGCACCGTCAGCAACAGCCCAACAATACCCGAAACGGATTTCTTTCCGTTCAAGGCATTGCCAATGGTCTGCCCCAATGCCGCGTTAATCGGCGTCAACGGAGGTTTACCGTCAGGTCCCTTGGTAACCGTTCCCGCCACATCCGCCGGAATGGGCGCGCCATCGTTGATGCCAAGGATCATCCGCGCCAGCGCTTTGTTGCGCGTTCTGGAGTCACTGTCATCGGAATCGTCCCGCAGCAGCAGGCTGGCGACCTTGGCCAGAGAACCTGCGGTATCCCCGCTTTTGGCTGCACCGGCGATTTCCAGAATGTCTTTCAGATCAATATCTCTGTCGGTAACGTCCATTTTCTTGTTCGGGCGCACGCCCGCTCCCTCAGGCAAGGTGTTCACAAACTCACGAAGGGCCGCCAGCCGGGTCAGACCGTCCGTATCGTTGGCAGCCCGCAGGCGCGTTTCTTGTGCGTCCATGAACGCCTCGGCCAAAACGCTTGGGTCGGTCTTTTTGATAGCCGCTATTGTCAAACGTCCGTTGATGCCATCAACGTCCAGCGGCTCTCCGTCGACGGTCAGCCCCAGCGTGTTGAATGCGGTCTGGGCCAGTTCGATCGCCGGTTTCACCCCCGACTGCGTCGCCGCGTCGTAGACAACCAGTGCCATCCTCTCGGGCATTTCACTGCAGCGGCACGCTGTGTAATAGAGGGCGCGGAATATCTCATCCGCTTCGGCCTGCGTCAGCGCATTCAGATCGTCTATCGACACCTCGGTCTTCCGCCACTCGGCCAGGGTTTCGATTTCAACCCCCAAATGCCCGGAGGACCGGGTCGCCCATTGTCGAACAAACCCATGCAGCTTTTCAAATCGGGCGTCCGGGGCACCACCAACCGTGGATGCGGGTTTCGGACCAGGCTCTGCCAGAGCAAGCAGTGAGACCGGCAGGCCACTTTTGAACCAATCCGACACATTGAACCCCGGACAGGCCTTGGCCGCGTATTCGTTGTGCCCGCTGATTTTCGCGATTGTGGGGAAGCGTTCTTTCTGGGTTCGGATATATTCCCTCAGCGCCGCGTCCTGCTCGGGCGTAAAATTATCTTGAAAGTTGTCATTCTCCGAAGACCCGTGCCCGCCCAACAGGCAAACCCCGATGGAATTGGCGTTGTGTCCTTTCGCATGGGCGCCGGCCTTGTCAATCGGACGACCCGCTGCAATCGTGCCGTCCCGGTCAATCACGTGATGGTAGCCAATATCGGCCCAACCCCGCCCCTTTGGTTTCGGGTCGGTATGCCAGCGGCGAATTTCCTCAACCTTTTCAGTGGTTTTCTTGCCTTCCATCCAGTTCGGGCGCGTCGCGCTGCAATGAACAATGATTTCCGTGATATTTCGCATTTGCTTCCTCCTGAATCCCTGTTCGGCCAGTCGGGCGGAACAGGCCCTTACTCTGATAAGGGGACATGTTGAGCATCAGCACCGGGCACGTTCCGGCATTTGTGCGTACGGGCGGCATCAAAGCTTCGTAGACAGAAGACGCATATATCAATTTCTTGCGTATCAATTTCTGAATTCCTTTGCCCCCACAAAACGCGTTAACGACTTGAAAAATTTACCTTTCCGAGGCCCGGCTTTGGGCACTACTTTCAAAATAAAAAAGCAATCCAATTAAATTAGTTAGCAGTTTACACGATTTGGCGCGGAAAGAGAAATCGGGACAAATTTAGCGTTCAGTTTCAGAACACCGTCGGTTGCAAAACCCTAGCAAAAGGCCTGAATTGATCTGGAAATTCACCTCGCCGACCGAAGCTATTGGCGACAAGTCACATTTTGATGTAATTTGGATTTACGTTGTGAACCAAACAGGTTGAACGGACGCTGCTTTGGATAGTGGAATTTCATCACTCAAGGTATTTGTCAGCTACTCGCATGATGATGAGGAGCATAAGGAAACCTTCCGCCAGCAATTGATCGATTTGACCCGTGGTGGTGAAATTGATCTGTGGGATGACCGTCAACTCAGCCCCGGTGACGCCTGGCTGCAGCAAATCCGCGAACGCGTCGAGTCCTGCGATATTGCGGTCCTGCTGGTGTCGTCCAACTTCCTCGATTCAGAGTTTATCTTTTCCGAAGAATGGGGCCGCCTGCTAAAACGCTGGAAAGCGGGTAACGTCCAGATGTTCCCGATCATTCTGCGCCCCTGCCGCTGGAAGGCCAGCGAAATTGCGGATTTGCAGGTGTTGCCGAAAGACGGCTTGCCAGTGGTTTCGTTCTCGACCGAAAACGGCGCGCGGGATCAGGCCTGGACGGATGTTGGCGATGCCTTTGCCGCAGTGGTTCAGGACATGAAATCAACCCCGGCGGCCCCAGTGCAACGAGTTGCGGCCACGCCCGTGCAGCCCGCGCCGGTCAAGACCGAGCCCACGTCGCCCTATGCGGATAAGTACAATACAATACTCCGCGCGCTGGATCTGGGGCGTGTCGCGGTGTTTCTGGGCGAAGGCGTGAACCGCCCCGACCCGAGCGTGTATTCCGGATGGCAGCACGGAAACCCAGATATCCCGCCGCTGAATGGTGAGATCGCCCAGTTCATCGCCGAAAACAACTCTCTGCCCATTGATGCTGACGCCTGCCTCGCCGAGGTCGCGCAGCGGGTTGCGGTGCGGGACGGCATCGCGCCGATTTATTCAGATCTGCACGATCTGCTGAACTTCGACTACGCGATAAACGACATCCACCGCGCCATGGCGCAGTTGCCGGGTGCGTTACGGGCCTCGGGGCGGACTGATCCCAATCCGATCTTTATCACGGTGAACTATGACGATCTGACCGAGCGTGCTTTTGCCGAAATTGGCGAGCCGCTGGATGTGTTGGCTTACTCCGTGGATCAGAACAATCGCGGCATATTCAGCCATATCTCACCGGATAACGAGACCAAGTTGCTCAAGCGCCCCAATGAGAATTCGGAATTCTCGCTGGGCGAGCATGAACGCCCACTGCTGCTGAAACTCGCCGGAACGGTCGACCGGGCCGAATCCGGGATCGAGCATTTCGTGGTCACCGAAGACGATCATTTTTCCTATGTGGTCGATCGCGACATTAAGCAGTTGCTGCCGCCAGCGCTGAAGACGCGGCTGTTTCGGTGCCACTATCTGTTTCTCGGCCATTCCCTGTCGCATTGGACATTGCGATCTATCCTCAGCCGGGTGTTCGGGCATGGCCGCCTGCCCGCACGCAGTTGGGTTGTGGACCAGACAAGCGACGAACAGGATCGCGATTTCTGGACCTATCGCAACGCCGAACTGATCGAGGCCTCGCTGCCCGAATTTGCCAATGGTTTGGTAAATTGGATCGGTGAAAGCTCTTCGTGGAAAAGGTCATGAGGTCCGATCCCTATCGCGGCCTGATGCCTTATCAGGAAGAAGACGCCGCTTATTTCTTTGGCCGCGACCGCGAGCGCAAGGTGATTGCGTCGAACCTGTCGGCCTCCAGATTCACGCTGCTTTATGGCCCCTCGGGCGTCGGCAAAACCTCAGTCCTACGCGCCGGGGTTCTGCGCGATATGCGCACCGAAGCACGCGCCAATCTCGACCGGCTGGGGCTGCCGGAGTTTGCTGTCGCCTGGCTGAGCGAATGGCGCGGCGACCCGAGCATCCGACTGGAACGGGCCGTCCGGGACGCCGTTGCGGACGCGATGGGTGGGGATGGCGGGCCTGTGCTCGGAGAATCGACGATTGACCGGCTGGAACAGTGGTGCGAACGCCTGAACGGCGAGCTTTTCCTGATCCTCGACCAGTTCGAAGAGTATTTCCTGTATCATCCGACCGACATCCCCGGCGATTTCGCAGATACGCTCGCCCGGATCGCGTCGGCCAAAGACCTGCCCGTCAACCTGCTGGTCTCGCTGCGCGACGATGCGCTCAGCCAGATGGACCGCTTCAAGGGCCGCATCCCCAAGCTGTTTTCCAACTACTTGCGCATCGACCGTCTGGATTTCGAAGCCGGGCGGTTGGCCATCGACGGCCCGGTGGAACGCTGGAACGAAAACCGCGAGGTTGACAAGGATCCCAGCGTATCGGTCGAGCCCGAGTTGCGGGAAGAGGTCCTGCGTCAGGTTCAGCTTGGGCAGCAGGGATTTGGCCATCGCGGCCGCGGCGTTGCGCAGGACGACGGGCGGAGCCGCGAGGAAATCGAAACTCCCTATCTGCAGCTGGTCATGCAACGGATCTGGAGCGAAGAGCGCGAGGCCGGGTCCAACGCCCTGCGGCTGCAGACCCTCAAGGACCTTGGCGGCGCGCAAGAGATTCTGCGCACCCATCTGGGTCGCGTGCTGAACCGTCTGGGGACAAGCGATCAGGATATTGCTCGCAAGGTGTTTTACTACCTTGTAACCCCCTCCGGGGCGAAAATCGCCCACTCTGCCGAGGATCTGGCGAACTACACGGATTGCGAAACTGCCGAAATCGAGGAGGTTCTGAAGCGCCTGTGCCAGCGGGAATCCCGCATCCTGCGCGAGGTCGTCGCCGCCGACGACACCATGGGCAACCGGTTCGAGATTTACCACGACGTTCTGGGCAGCGCGATCCTGGAATGGCAACGCGACATGATCCACCAAGCCAAAACCGCCGATCTGGTTGCCGCCAAAGCAGCGGCTGAGCGGCATCAGAGCATCATGCGGGCCGCGACACGTTTCAACTTGCTGCTTGCCTGTGCGGGGCTGGTGCTGCTGGGGGCCTTCTACGGAACCCGCGTCGCACTATTGAACGGTGCCCGCGATGACCTGGCTATTCAGTTGGATAAGCTTCAGGCCCACGCCCTCAGCACACAAATCCAGGCGGTCGTGGACCTGCAAAGAGAGAACTTTTCAGCCGGGCTCGGGCAAACTGCAGTGGCGTACCGGTCGGACCCTTGGACCGCCCTGACCAGCGCACTGCATCCCGAAATCGAGGCGGGCAGCGTTACCGTGCAGTCGCAAGGCCCATTCGTGGTCATCACGCTTGGCGCGGAAGATTTGTTTAGTTCCGGGGCAACCGAAATGAACGCAAATTACATTCCGGTCATTGAAAAGCTGGCCGGCGTGTTGAACACCCTGCCCGGCCCCATCGGAATTGTCGGCCATACAGACAGCGTGCCCCTGCGCGGTATCCGGGGGGGCAATACGCAACTGTCGTTGGATCGCGCGCAATCTGTTCTGGACGCGATGAAGGACAGTTTTCAGGACAACAGCCGGTTATTCGCCGAAGGTCGGGGAGATTTGGAAGCCATAGCGCAAAACGACACGCCGGAAGGGCGCGCCCGCAACCGTCGCATCGAAATCATCGTAAGAAAGGGGTCCTGACGATGCTCCGCTTTCTTTTCCGCGTTCTGATGGCTCTGGTCCTGACCGGGCTGATCGCGCTTGTGGCGATGTTTCTTTATCTGATGCTGGTGACGGATGGCACCGTTGCCGCCGTTTTGATCCTGGCCTTTCTTTTGGTCGTAGGGGCATTTGTCTATTTCCGTCGCAACAAGAAGCCCAAGTCCAAGGATGAGAAATCGGAGGCGGCCCGCCAGATGCGGCGCACCCGGTTCTACGTCGCGCTTCAACTGGCCCCGACTATTCTGATCGCCATTGCCTGTTTCTGGATCATCGAACGATCCTACCGCCACAGCATCAACACCATGGTTACGCTGCAGCAAGACCTGGACGGCCTGTCCATAAGCGCCAACCAGCTTGGACCGGACCGTCGGCTTGAGCAGACAGGCCTGATTTTGAACCGAGCCCAGAATATGCAGCGGGTCGACGAGAAGTTCCTGTCTCTGCCCCGTCTGAACCCGGTTTCCGAGGCTGGCAGGCTTCGCAATCACTATCACGAATTAATCGGCAGCCATTTCCGCACCAGCCTTATGTATCGGCTGGAACAGCAAATGACGCAGAACCTGAACAACCCGCGATATCTAAATCAGGCGCTGCGCGTGTATCTGATGTTGGGTCAGGCAGGCCCAACCAATGACGAAACCATCCGCGTCTGGATGCATTCCGACTGGGCCACTTCCCTTCCGGGTCAATTCACCGATCAGGAGGTCCTGCAAAATCACCTGAACGTCATGCTCAGCAACGCCCGGCGCAGCCGCTATCCGCTGAATCTTCCGTTGATTGAGAACGTGCGGGCCGTACTTGCGCGCGAACCGCTGGCATCGCGCGCATATTGGGAAATCATCGACGGCCCCGAAGCCAAAAGACTGCCGCAGTGGGAGATCAGCGAACAAGGCGGCCCCGACACCGCACGGGTGTTCACACGCGCCTCGGGCCGCCCCCTGACTGCCGGGGTGGAAGGGTTATTCACGCGCCGCGGATTTCACGAGGTCCTGCTGACCGGTCTAGCCGGTGCAATTGACGAGATGCAGCAGCACAATTGGGTTTTGGGCGAATACGGACAACCCGACCTGACCGAGGTCCAAAAAGCCGAAATCGCACAGGATGTCTTGTCGTCATACTATGACGACTACGTCCGCCTCTGGTCCGAACTGCTGGCTGATATCGACATCGTTCACGCCGACTCGCTGGGACAGGTGGTCCAGATCACAAGACTTGCCGCACGCCCGACCTCGCCGATCCTGCGGCTGATGAATGCGATTTCCGCTGAAACCAAACTGGCGGAATTCGAGGAACCCACAGCGGGGATCGGTATAGCCAAGGCAGACCAGCAGATCACAAAAAGCCTTAACGTTCCCCAGACGCGGGCGTTAACCCGGGTCACGACACTGCTGCAACAGCAGCAGCAACAGGCACAACTTCCGACCGCGCTGCCAGGGCAGTTCGTTGACGACTATTTCGGCTGGCTGCATCAGATGGTCGATGGCAACGCGGGCACACCATCCGAACTTACCGATTTTGTCGAGGTCGAACTCGGATCGCTATACCGCGAACTTAGTGTTCTGGGCACGTCCGCTGGCTCTCAGCCAATCCCCAGTGAACTGACGGCTGCAGACAACCTGCGCAGCATCGGCCAAAACCTGTCCGCCCCACTGAACCGCTGGTCGGTTCAGTTTGCGACCCTGGCGACCGATGCGTTTCGCGCGCCCGTGCGGTCGCGGTTGAATTCTGATTTCCAAGCGCAGGTCTCTGCCCTTTGCGAGGTGACCACGCAGGGGCGTTACCCATTTGCTCCGGAGTCCTCCGTCGACACCAACCTGCAGGACTTTAATACTCTGTTTTCTCCCGGCGGGATCATCGACTCGTTTTTCAACGCGAACCTGAATTCTATGGTCGATCGCAGCCGGAAGCCCTGGCGTTGGCGTCCTGCGGCGGCAGATTTGCAAATGTCCGACGCGGCGCTGAGAATGTTCGAAAACGCAGCTGAAATTCGCGACGTTTTCTTTAGCGCAAGCGGCTCGGCCAACGTGGCGTTTTCCCTTTCCGTCGAGGCGCTCGACCCCAAGGCCTCGGCCGTCGCGATAGATTTTCAGGGTAGTAGCTTGTTTATCTATCAGCACTCATTCCCCGGCCGCGATTACATGTTCAGTTGGCCCCAGACCGGCGGGATGCTGTCGATGGAATTGCTGTCGGACGCACAAGAGGTCGTATATGGCGTTTACGAAACGGGCGATTGGGCCCTGTTCCGTTTATTCGACAAAATGGACATTCACCGCGAAAAATCTTTGGACATATATCGCGCCACTGTAGACCTCGATGGCCGGTTGGTGATCTTGCGCATACAAACATCGTCTGTGCTGAACCCGTTCAACAGTCAGGCGGTCCGAGACTTTAGCTGCGTCAATTCACTGTAAGTTGGACCCGCAGCGGGTTGTTCTGTCAGCCAGAGAATAACTCCTCAGCTAAAGACACCAAATCGAAGAGAAGAACCAACACCGACGCAAGCGCCAAAAGAGCGATCCAAACTGCCGAGCCGCCATCGATCCCTTTGTTGCCCGACAGATTTCCGATGCGGGTCGAGGCAATGCGACCGGCTTCGCCTGCAACCAGTACAGCCATCGTAAACCGGTAAGGGTCTGTCATGCCGGTGCTCAAAGCGACAGGCATGGCTATAGGAACAATGGTCAGAACCGCGACGATTGGGCCGCCGCAGAACCCCATGAACGCCGCAAAGAGCAACGAGATATACGGCATCATTTGCACCAGATCGAAATCCATGTTTCGGATCGGAAGGCCCATGACGGCGAACCCAGCGAAGAACGAAGCCGTCAGGAAGGTGGCGATCAGCGAACCGGCATCGATCGCCCCTGTTTTCAGCGTATCGGACAAAACCGCAAAACCGGCGCGCTGGTACAGGACGTAAGCCAGCCACAAAACCGAAAACGCCAACGCCTCGGACGGTGTGAGAACGCCCAGAAGAACAGCCGCCGCGAATGATGGTATGGCCAGATAACCAGACCAGTCGGTGCGAGAGTACCCCTTTGACTCCAGCGGGTGTTCCCGTGGTCCCAGGTACATTGTGAGGAAAACAAAACTCCCCGCAAGGATAAGTGGCGGGACGATGTTCCGAGCGATGCTGGTTTCAGAAACAAGCGCCACCACAATTGGCCCAACGGCCAAGGGGGCAAACTGCGCGATGGTCGACAGATACTGGGATAACGGTGCCGCCGTGGCAAATTCGGCGCTTGTAGGTGCTTCGTCAGCCGCCAGCGCCCCCGCGCCGCCGCCCACAACTGCGGCCCAGCTATTAGGCAGGGGGCCTTCTCCATTGGGTGGCATGTAAAGCGTTGCAAAAAGTCGCGCTGCGAAGATGGCAAAGAACAGGACCATGATCGTGTAGCCGCCTAGCACCGACAGAATGACTTGCTGGCTAAACCCTAAGAACATGCGCGCTGGCAGGCCGGACAAGACAAAGAGCACTGCCCCGCCAACGGCAAAGACAATAGGTGGCCAAATACCAAAGAGAATGGGCAGGCCGATCCCTAAAACAACGGCAATCAGAGGGATCAGATCGGCCGTCATGGTCCCTCCTGACCACGCAACAGGCGTATGAGCGCAACAATGGCTGCGACACAGAAGATGACGACTACGGCAAAGTAAGTCGGGAAAAGCTCAACGTCGAAAACATCGTGCCGCCATCGGCGCAGATAGGTGCCCAGAGCGATCTGATACTGCAGATAAACAAGGATCACTGCAAACCCGACGGCTCCTAAACGGTTGAGCCACAAAGCCGTTCCATTGCGGCGGGCGGCTTTGCCAATCAAGGCAAACCGGTCACTGCCAATCGCGACCGCGATTACAAGCGCGTTTGCTACCAGAAAGATAAGATCAAATGGAAGAAGAAGCGCGGTTTTGAAGACATAGCGGCTCACCACGGCGCTGGCTACGACAGCGGCAAGCAGCAGGAAAGCAACGCTGAGTGCAGCGCCCGCCCCGGCCCGTTTGCCTGCACGTATCAGGCGTTCGGTCCGGTCGGCATTGTCCTGAAACAACTCGCGGGTCGGTTCGTCAAAGCTCAGCTCGACACGCCGGTTTCGCCATCTTCTGAACGACCAGTACAGCACCGCCAAAAGAAGCAGCGGAATGAATGAAGCAAGAATCGAGGGTTCATTCATACGTCCCCTCCTGCATCATGACTTTGGCTGCGCCGTACAGCTTGTCGACCACCAAATCATGATCCATCGGCACGTATTGGCACGAGGCAAAAATCATCGCCAGCCCATCCGACAAGGTCGCACTTTCCTCAAGCGCTGCCAGAATGGGCTTGTCCAATGCGTCGGCGAATTTGATCTCGCGGCGGCAATACTTCGATTGCACAAACGCGTCCGTGACCACGCAGAATATCCCCGCCGCGCCACGCACTTTTTGCTCAAGCGCAGTGTCCCATTCCTGTGCGGGCTGTATCTGGGCATCGGTCCAGATGCGGATGCCTTTTTCCCGCAGGGTCAGAACCAGCGGTTCGACCCGATCCCAGTCGTCACGGGCATAGGACAGAAACAGAAACGGCTCGCCCTGCATATCCGGCGCTTGGGTTTTGGGGGGAGAGGCGATGGGGCCAAACGCCTCGGCTGCGTCAGGATCGGGAACACCCAGATGCTGCGCCAACGGGTCTAACAGCACCCGAGCCAGCCGTGCAGGTTCATCCAGAAAACCGTTCGCATCCATATCAGCACCGGGTTCGAGAATGCCGGGATGGGTCAGATAACCCAGCGCTTCCGCTTCCAGATCATCTGCCGGTTCCAGCTTGGGCACATAGCCTGATGCGCCCAGAGGGTGCCCGGACACGGCGCGTTGCGCCTCTTCTTCGACCACACGCAAAAGGTTTGGCGGTGCGACCAGAGCCTCGACCACATGGGCCGTCGCATTGGCCAGCGCCTCGCTTCTGGCGACCTGGTCTTCGGCAATCGCATCGGGGGCACCTTGCGCCTTAAGCGCGGTGGCGGCGTAACGCGCTTTGCGCATCACTTCGGGATCGGGGCGTCCGGGGGCCAGGGCGCATTCGTAGCGAAACGCGGCCCCCAACTGATCTGCGCGGGCCAGATTCTGCCCCAGAAGCGTGAACAGGTTGACCGGTAAATGCAGCCGGGCACTACCGTCGCCGGTGGTTACATCGGTGTGGATACTCCACTTTTCAGCTTCCGGGTCCAGAAAGGCCTCGCCGAAATCCTCAGCCGAACCGGGTGAACTGACCTTGACATCCCCATGTCCGTCCAACCGAAAGAACCCGGCCAGACTGTGCCGGAGCGCATCTTCGTGCCGGGTCTCGCAGACCGCGCCAAGCGTCAGGCAGACCGGACCGTCCGGGTGCGATTGGACAGACAAAAACCGCGACAAGGCAGGCAAGCCTGCAAAACCCCGCAACGCGACCCGCATATGGCCCCAGATACGCACCGAGCGATCTGTTTTCTTGGCAAATTCGACCCGCAAGGCGCCCTGAATAACGGTGTCATCTTGCCGGTCAATCGTCAGAATATGCATTGCGCACCCAACAGCTTAACGGATCGACCAGCGTCGCGAGTTGTTACTGCGTTCGCTGTTCTTCCTCTTGTCAAAGCGGTCTTTGTCCAACGCGCTGTCGCGATCACCCCGAATGATCTGAAAGTCGATCTCCTGATCAATTTCGAACTCTTTCATCATCGCTTTGACGACGTCCGACGTGTCCCGGTGCACAACCTCGGACAAGCTGTTCAGGTCGATCAGATCGAACTGGTTCGGGATGTACAACTCTTCCTTAACGGCCCGGAACTCGACGATCGAGGTCATGTCGGACAGCGCCGAAATCGCTCTGGTCTCGCCCCATTTCGCCCAGTTCACAAAGCTCTCCCAACCGACATAGATATCTTTGCCGAACTGATAAATGTGGATCTGCGCCACGCCTTGCCCCTTGGTGACGACGATGCGGTCACGCTCTTCAAAGCCGCGGGGCGTTCTGAAGCCATAGGTTTCTTCTTCGACCATAAGCCCGTTTTCCGCATGATCTCTCAGCGCTTTAAGGATACGGGCCTTCATATCCGCCAGACGTTCGCCCAATTGCGGCACAACCGTTTGCCACGAATCCACGGACAATAGCGCCCGAGGCGAGGTATCGGGTGTGTTGATGACCGAGACCTTTTTTTGCCGCCGCGCCAGGATCACCAAAGCAGCGGCGATCACCAGCAGCCCGAGAACAAGGACGATACCGCTGGATGACCCGACAAAGGCAATCACAGCCCCGGCAATCAACAGAAATCCGGGCCCCGAGAACCGCAGTTTATTGCGATAGATATCGCGTATGCGATTGGAATGCCGGGTTCTGGCAAAAGGAATGAAGGCCAGAAAAAAGGATTCAAACCTGTCCTGCCACGGGGTATAGCCGCTTGGCTTAGGCCCCTTCTGGATGGTGTAGGCAACCCATTCCGCCGCTTGCTGTTCCCCGAAATACAAGCGGTTGAAAACGGCGATCTTCTTCCGCCCATCGTCGGCCCGTGCGGTGGTGACCACATCATGTTCGTGATACGGGCGGGTGTCGATGATGATCTGCATCTCACAGCGCACGCGGGGGTCGCTGCCCTCGGGCCGGGCTGCGTTGTCCGGCAGCCAGGCCTCGACCTTGAGCCAGGGCGGATAAACCCCGTTGACCGACCTTGTCACCAGCGCCTTGACGTTGTGCCGCTCCAGTTCCGCTTCGATGGCGGCGATAAAGCGTTGCCGCTGTTCATAGGCCCGAAGCCAGGCCGAGCTTTGGGACACCCGCAGTTCTGGCCGAGCATCAATCAGATTGGCCGGGTTGTTTTCTGCAATCTGGTCCATCGCAAACTCCTGTCGAAATCTTTAATGGCGAAAGAACTTAAACCTAAGAATCCTTGTAAAGCTGTGACCTTGCCCAAGAATATGAGCAGTCTTATCGTTGCATTGTATACTAAATCTTAGCAGCACAGGCCCGATCTGTCACGGAAACAGCTTTCTGTGTCTTTCGTCCGATACCGAATGGAATCCCAGACAAGTTGCAAAAAGCGTGGTTTGCAGGCGATCCGTTTCGTGACATGCTCATGTGGGGATTCCTTCAACCGGAATGGACGGATCGATGGCAGGAAACTGCGGTCGGTCCCGGTTTTCGTACTTTCCTGCGCCATATCAGACGGGCTGGGAAGTTAACACGGGGGCTTCCACTGACCGCCCAGAATGATAACAGGGCCCTATACGACCTGAACTCTGAATAAAATCACGACCGAGTACCGTTAGTGACGCACAGCAGACCAGAAACCCAGATCACGCAAAAGCTCGGCGCAGTGCTGTTTGCGGATGTTGTCGGGTATTCGCGTCTGATGAACGAGAACGAGCTTGATACCTACAGCGCGCTGAAGTCCCTGCTGTCCCGGCTTGAAGACACCTGCACTCAGTATCAGGGCACCATTGTCGAGGTCCGCGGCGACGGCATTCTAGCCCTGTTCGACACCGCAACCAGCGCGGTCGAGTTCAGCGTCGAACTGCACCGCATTGCGGCGGAGCACAATCAGAAGCGCGACAAGGACCACCGGATCAAGTTCCGGGCCGGTGTCCATATGGGCGAGGTTCTGCTCGACGAGCGCGGCGTTCATGGTGACAACGTAAACATCGCCGCGCGCCTGCAAGAGATTGCCGAGCCGGAACGAGTATTCATCAGCGCCGCTGTCTATGAGCAAATCCGCAACCGCCTGCGCTATGGCTATGAATTCCTTGGCCCCAAGCACCTCAAAAACATCCTGGCCCCGGTGGCCACCTATTGCGTCCGCAGTGAGGTCGAGGGCGCGACGATGGCGGCAACTTTGCGTCCTGAATTGCATGAGGGCAATATGCAGCGGCCCGACATGCCCTCGGTCGCGGTGCTGCCGTTTTCCAGCGCCAGTGGCGACCCAGAGGACAGCTGGATTGCCGAGGGGTTGACCGACGACATCATCATGAACTTGTCGAAGTTCCGGAACCTTTTCGTAATCGCCCGCAACTCGTCCTTCTTCTTCAAGGCCGAGACGATGCCCCCGAAAGAGGCCGCCCGCAGACTGAACGTCCGCTATATCGCCAGGGGTAAAATCCGTCGGTCACAAAGCCGCATCCGGATCACTGCGGAACTGATTGATGTGAACTCGGAACGCACCATCTGGGCCGAGCGCTTTGACCGAAAGATTGATGACGTTTTCGACATTCTGGATGAAGTGACCGAATGCATCGTCGCCGCCGCCGCCGTGATGATCGAGTCGCAGGAAAAGCAGCGGATGGCGCAGGCCACACCCTCGGACCTTGAGGCCTACGGCGCGGTTCTGAAGGGCCAGCATTACATCTTCAAATACACTCGCAACGACAATCAAAGGGCGCAAAACTGCTATGAGTTCGCCCTTGAACGCGACGATGGCTATGCTCGCGCCTCGGCAGCGCTGTCGCGAACGCTGAACATCAATTGGCGGTATTCATGGGACAACAGCGCGGAAAACGCGCTGGATCAGGCGCTATCTTATGCCCAGCGGGCCATTGATCTGGACCCGACTGATGCACGGGGGTTTGGTGAACTGGGCTTTGTTCAGCTTTACCGCAAGGAACATGACTCGGCGATCCAGTCCTACAAGCGGGCTTTGGCGCTGAACCCGAACGATGCAGACCTGCATTCGGACTTTGCCGACGCGCTGGCGCATTCCGGCGATAACGAGGGCGCGATCTCACATCTCAAGCAAGCGATGCGGCTGAACCCCTATTTCCCCGACCAGTATTTGTGGCATCTGGGTGGTGCGTATTTCAACTTGAAGCGCTACGGGGATGTTATTGAAACCGTGAACAAAATGCACAACCCGACCGAGGGTCAGCGCATGCTCGCCGCCAGCTATGCGCAACTGGGTGAGCTAGAAATGGCGCGGCAGGTTGCCGACAAACATCGCGAAGTGCATCCAAATTTCTCGCTGTCCCGCTGGGCCGACATTCAGCCCGACCGGCTGGAAACCGACACGCAGCATTTCCTTGAAAGCCTCAAGATGGCCGGTTTCTGAGGTCACGCTTCCCAGTTGTCGTCATGCGCGCGCTGCGCTGCCGTCAGGCCGTTGTCGAAATAGGTGTCGTAGTATTCGTTTTCCACGCGGTGGGTCTGCAACCAGATGCCCGGCGCGTGGATCGCCTCGCAATGGGCGGGGAAGCGACCGTGCGTTTTGTGAATATAGGTGCAGATGTCACGGGCGCAGTCGATGACGTCTTGTTCGTACTCGCCTGCCTCTTCCAGATACTTGTCGCCGAATTCGCCTTTGTAGATGCGTTCGAACAGCGCCTCGTTCTTATAGATACCGTCGGGCCCGAACTTGCCTGCAATCACCGCGTCAACCGCGTCGGACATGGTCGGATAGTACGGCGGGCATTTGCCCTTGATCAGATGTTCCCCGTGATGCCGCAACCCAACGGCATGCGCCCGAACATGTTTCATCGCTGCAACCGGCAACGTGTGCCAGCGCAACAGGTCCATCACACGCCATTTCGGCGTCACATAATCAAAACCCAACATCTTGCCGTATCGGTCACTGAATTTCGGATCGCCCATCAGCACCGGTGGGGAGATCGCCGCGTGAATCCACCCGCCTAGCCCCAACGCCTCGGTCACCAGAAACAGGTTCTGGATTAGCAGGTCGGCCTCGATCTGCGTGCGCATCTGGCCCAGAACGCCCAGCGGAATTTTGATGTCGGGGTTCAGGAATCCTTTCTCAATCCATTTCTTTACGCCCGCAGGCTGATAGAAGTTGCGGTCATCCACGATAACAGGCCGCGCGTTTTCCGGCTGCGTCAGCAGGTACATCAGCGCGTTGATGTACTGGTGTGACAGGTCCACCACCGGAAAGAAGATGGTCGAGCCCGGTGTGTTCGACAGAAAGCGGTTCGAATCCAGATAGGCCGGGAAATCGCGCATGTCGCCCGGTACATCGATGCGGCGGTCGAGGATTTGGACCTTCGCCTGCTCGGCCCGGTCAATCAGCACCTCGGGCGTCCAGGTGTTGGTCCCGCCTTCCAGCGGATCAAGACGGCGCAAGAAATAGGTGCCGCTGTCGTTGATCATGAAGAAATGCGTGCCTTGGGCGTTGTCGGGGCTGCCCGCCGTGCGCCCCTCCATCACCAGATTGGGTTTCGACATGATCGGATCACCGCTTTCATCGTCGAAAAACGGCCGGTCCGGCATGGTCATGCCCGAGGCCCCGGTGGCGGCGATCAGGATCGCCTCTTGCAACGGTGACAGGGGTGAGCGGTCGTTCTTGGATTCCCAACTCAGCGACCCCGCCACCACGTTCGAGCCCCGGCTGACACGCTTGGTGCGCCGGTTCCACAGGGTTTCAGCGGTCTTGGCGAACACAAAGGATTCAAGCCCCTTGGAAATTGAGTTTTTGGCCATACCTCAGCCCTCCTGCACGACAGACCACGGTGCAAAGGCCGTGGCGTTCTTTGGCAGCACCGGCGCGAATTCCGGGAAGTGCCGCAGCAGCACCGATTTCATCCCGTTCTGCGCGATCCAGTCCATGCCCAGCGGCGTGTAAATCTCGGGCCGGAAGTCGGTGGTCAGGAACCGATCCGACTGCAACCGGCGCGAGGCCATCAGGATGAATACCCTGAACGCAGTGTCCGAGAAGCCAAACCCGTCCGGGGGCGTTTCGCCCAGCAGGCCGATCACCGTATCGACCTTGCCGATATCGCCATACAGCTCTTTCAAGATACGGTTGGTTTCCGGGCTCGCGGTCAGGTCGTCCCACTCGGTCACCGGCGGCATGTGCAGCCCTTTGCGGAATTCGTTGTACCGAGGCACCCGGCGGGCGCGGGTTCGGACGATATCGACCACCGAGAGGTCAATGATCTCACCCTCACGCTCCATGTTTTGCAGGGTTTTCGGGAAATTGTGCAGGGTGATTGCACCCGGATGTGCGATGCCCTGCGAATAAAGACAATCGCGCAGACCCAAATCGCGCAGTTGTTCGTCCGTTTGCTCTCCCTGAATGTCCAGAAAACTGCGACGCGCCTTTTCCTTGCCGGTTTCGAAATTGTAAAAGATGTAGTCGTCCGGGATCAGGGGGTGCATCCGGTAGACGGTGGCGAATTCCTCGGTCAGGGAATAGCGCGCGGTGTGATGATCCGGCTCGGTCTCGGGGATGCCTTTCAGCGCATGGGTGTCGGTCAGCCAGATGCCCAGACGCGTCAGCCAGGATTTCGGCGGGCCATACCAGTTGGTCTTCATGCCGATATCCAGCGCCTCGGTCCCGAGGATCGCCGGTGTCCATTCCACAGTATGTATCTTGGCGATCAGCGCCGACACGATCAGTCGCGCGGTTTGATAGACGCGCTCATCATCCATCGTCGGATACGCGGCCTTCAATTCATCGCACAACACATTGTGTTCGCGGGCAAAAAGCGTGTGTAGCGTTGACAGGCCAAGCCACCAGCTTTCGTTGAAGCCAGTCAGGGAAAAACCGTGAACGTTCTCAGGCAGGTACTCACCGTCCTTAAATTGATCCAGCCTGATTTTGGGCCCGTCCCGCAACTCCATCGCGGCCTCGGTGCTGACGCCGTACACCTGCGAGCCGTCCCACCAATGCGAGTTCTGATTGGCGAACAAGAACGGGTCATCCGCCCCTTCTTTCGGGACATTGCCGCCGATGCGCATCTCGCGCTCAGGCTTGCCGTCGACAGAGTTCGTCCAGTCGGGATAACCGTCCGGCACAGGCACCACATCGTCGTCTTCACCCAGCTTGCGCCGTTCATGTGCCACCCAATCGTGAACCTGAAACTGAATCCAGGACGCGGCCAGAATGTTGAGGATCTTGGCAGGGATAAAGGCCTGTCGGTCCATCAACTTGCGCGCCACCTCATACGGATTGGGGCTGCCGTCGGGTTGCACTTGCGGCGGCATATTGCGGCCAAACGTGGCCCCCGCCGCCCCCATCTGCGGATCGGACAGGTCGTTATAGCTGCCGTCATGGGTGCGGTAGACCCGGTGTTCTGCTTTGGGTTCCGGCGGCACCGCGCGGGTACTTGGCACAGGCTCTTCCGGGTCGGTGTCAATCAGGCTTTTCTGCCGCAGGTCATGGCGCAAAGCATCCAGGTTCAGCATCTGCAACAACACGCTGGGAATCCGGTGCCACGGCACCCGCCGGTTCACCACCCGCAGGATCGACCGCGCAGCAGTGCCGAAAATCCGGTTCTGCATCGGCGGCGGCGGGGCCTTGAAGCGTTTGCCCTGCCGATGCGCGGCCGAGGCATCATACGCCGCCCTCCGCGCCCGGTTCAGATTGCCTAGCGGGCGGAACTCATCGGTTGTGTTCCACGGGTTGAAGCCCATTCGCTCAATCTCAAGCGCTTCGGCCAGAGCGTCGGGCGTTGACAGATCGCGCTGCGGCAGGACCAGTTCGGCCACTTTGACCGGGGGAGATACCATCTCGCTCCATTCATGGGCAGCGTCTTCGATGGGTGTCTGATCTTCTGCATAGAAGCGCTGCACAAACAGATCGAAGGTAATGTCCCCGCTGGCCTGCCGCGCGGCGTATTCCGCCGATAGCCGCCCTGCCCCGGTGAACGCTCCCTGGAACCCGGACATCCCGGGCGCAGGTTTGAATGTGTAGCGTACCGCCTCGGACCCCCAGGCAATCGCGCCCCGGCTCCAATAGCTTTCCAACGCAACGCTTTCGCATTCGCGCAGCGCGGTACGAACATTGCCCAGCATCCGGCGCGTTTCCGACAGGCCCAGAACGAAGCACAGCCGCACCAACCCCACCAGTTTCGACAGCCGTCCGCCGGCCAGCGCGTGGGCGAAGACTACGAACTGCCGCGCATTGCGGGCATGGGGGACCGCGAAGTTGGTGGCCAGCAGGTCGTGATCCACGCCCTCACCCTCGGTCACGCGGACAGCCAGACCGCGCAGGTCCTTATCCTCGTCCGACTGGGTCTGCGACGAGGCGTTCGAGAACCGCACCATCGCCGGAAAGCACGCGCCGGGTTGGGCGAAACCGACCTGCAGGTCGTCGGGCAGGTCCTCGACAAAGCGCAACTCGGCCCCCTTGAACGCCGCAATCGGCTTTTTGTGAAAGGCCCGATCCACGCCCCGCGCCTTGGCCGCGGCCATGGATTTGAGCTGCGCAGCCATCATCATCTGGGCAAGCTCTTTGGTTTCCTTCAACTCGGCTTCGGGCGATCCGCCCACATAAACCTCGCGCCATTTCGGCTGTTTTTTCGGGCTGCCGTCCATCGGAACCTCCTGCTTACAATCCAAACCGGTCGCGCACACCTGACCAGATCGCGGCCAGCACGCCCTCGGGATGCGGTGAGTAATTGGGCAATGCCAGACGCGTGATCCGCGCGTCGATCAGGCAGGGTTTTCCGCTGGCCAGCGCGGCGCGGAACGCGTCTTCGAACTCGTCCAATCGGTCCACCGCATAGCCTTCGGCCCCGCAGGCGCGGGCGTAGGCAGCGTAATCGGGGTTATCGAATTCGACCAAACCCGTCTTCCGGAAGGCTGACAACTGATACAGCTTAATCAGTTTGAATTCGCGGTCGTTGAAGATCACCCAGATCACCGGGATGTCGTACTGCACGGCGGTCATCAGTTCGAAACCGCTCATCAGGTACGAGCCATCGCCCACGGCGGCCACCACCGGGCGGTTCATTTCGGCAAACTTCGCGCCGATCGCGCCGCACACGCCGATCCCCATCGGCCCATAGGTGCCCGGCTTGCGGAAGTTCTGTCCCTCTTTCAGTTCCAGATAATACCCGGCCCAGGCCGCATGCGCGCCCGCATCCGCCAAAACGATCCCGCCCGGAGGCAGCATCTGGGAAATCTTCTGCACCATCTCACCCGGATGCAGTTGCTTCTGCGGAGAGATGATGAACCTTTCGTCATAATCCTTGGGCCGATAGTCGCGTTTGGGCACCGGGCCGATATCGGCATCCATGCGGTCATACAGCCCCTGCATCACCTGCTTGGCATCGCCCAGAACCACGTGATCGGGTTTGTAGAATTTGTCGAACTCTCCGGCGTCGATGTTGACGTGGATCAGCGTCTTGCCGTCGAAAAGCCCGTCGTGGAAATCAAAGGTCGCGTGTTGCGCAAACGAGTTGCCAACCGCCAGCACCACATCCGCGTCCGAGAACAGCTCCCACGCCGCCTTGTGGCCGGAATCGCAATAAAGGCCGATGGCCAGAGGGTTCTCCTCATCCACGATGCCTTTGCCGTCCATCGTGGTCAGCAGCGGGATCTGAAACCGTTCGATGAATGTCTCGGTGATCTCATTCGCCCCGGCCCGGATTGCGCCAAATCCAGCCAGCAGCACCACGGTCTTTTCGGTCTTGATCGCGTGTTCCAGAACCTCTGCTGCCTTGTCCAGCGCGGCGGGTTCAGGGGTGACACCTATCTGCGGCAGGCGCAGTGGCCGGAAATTGGTAACTTCGACCTTGGGGTCAGTGATGTCTTCGGCGATTGCCACATGCACCGGGCCGGGCCGCCCTTCAAACGCGATGTCGATGGCTTTCTGCAGCGTGTCGATCAGATCGTCCGGATCCGTGACCAGAAAATCAGCGGGCTCGCCCGTGGCCGGGTCTTTCTTGGTTGCGGCACGGAACATCATCCGCGAATCCGGTGTGCGCGCCAGCCCCGAGGTTTCGTTCAGCCCGCCCCGCCCCTGCCAGGCGACCGTCGAATATCCGCTGACGGCCAGCAATGGGTAACTGTCGGTCAGCGCCACGCACATGCCCGAAAGCAAATTGAACGCCCCCGGCCCGGCGGTTGCGAAACAGAAACCCAGCTTGTCGGTGAACATCGCGTGACCGCAGGCCATGAAGGACGCGCCTTGTTCGTTCTTTGCAATGACGGGTCGGATTTTGTCAGAAGCATCCAGCGCCAGCATCATCCCGGCCGCGTTCTCCCCCGCGCCGCCATACGCTGCATCAACGCCAATTGTTTCTAAAGCAGCGACAACTGCTTCGTAAACTCGCATAATGTGCTCCAAAAAATTTGAACAATAATTGCTCACGATAACAAAAATTAACGTTTCGCGAAACAGTCTCGGTGCGAATGCACGCAAAAGCAGAGTGCGACCGGCCTGCGAGCCCGCGCAGTCAACCGAAATGCCCCGATCTTGTCGGTTGAAGTTCAACCGATTTGTGCAAAACTGACCAGCGCGGTTCATGCGGACTGCTGGTTGAAGGAGGCCCCGAGTTGCCCGTTTCCATTCGTTTCTGCCTCGGGTTATTCCTGACCTGGTGCGTGCCTGCGCTGGCAAATGACGGGCAATGGCCCGAGCTTCTGACAGACCCCTCCAGCAAGTTCCACGGCCCGGCGGACCTGATCCTGCCCATGCCCTGCGGCGGCGGGATGGCGTTTCAACGCGTGAACGTACCTGTGGATGTTGCAAGCCCACTGTCCGACAGGCCGTTTCGTATGGGGCAGTCTGATGCCGATACCGCATTCTCGGATTACCTGAAGCCCACATATTTGCGAGGTGCTTTCGACGACCCGGAAACTCAGGTCAGTTATTATTACATCGCGCGCTATGAACTGAACGAAGGGCAATACCGCGCCATCAACGGCGACTGTGATGGCGGTTTCAAACCTGTTGACGCCCGTGCCAAAGGCGGGCTGACTTGGTTTCAGGCGGTGGATGTCTCGCGCGCCTATTCGGAATGGCTGATGCAAAACGCGCGCGACAGCTTGCCCCAGCAAGGGGACAGGATCGGGTTCTTGCGCCTGCCGACCGAGCCGGAATGGGAATTCGCCGCCCGTGGCGGGGCCAAGGCGGATGCCTCGGTCTTTGCGGCGCGGCGCTTCTTTTCCGAAGGGTCTTTGACGGACTATGCGGTCTATCTTGCGCCGGGTACCGGCAGCAAGAAACTGTCGATCATCGGCGCGCGCCGCGCCCCGAACCCGCTTGGTCTGTTGGACATCTACGGAAATGCCGAGGAACTGATGCTTGAGCCCTTCCGCCTGAACGCCATCGGCCGCACCCACGGCCAACCCGGCGGGCTTGTGACGCGGGGTGGCTCGGTCGATCAGGAGGACGCCCAGATTTACACGGCGCGGCGGAATGAATACCCGATGTTCAGCAACCTGACCGGCAAAGCGCTGGCCGGAGAGTATTTCGGCGTCCGGCTGGTGATCAGCGCAACCGTGGTCTCGGAAGACCGGTATGACGCCATCCGCACCGGCTGGACAGAGGAGGCTGACAGGTCAACGGAGTCCGAGGCTGACCCGCTGTCCACGCTCAAAGCGCTGCTGGAGGAGGAAGTCGACCCCCGCCGCCGGTCGGCGCTGGGTGATTTGCAATTGGAATTCCGCATTGCGCGGGAAGAGGCGGCTGAGTCCCTGTCTCAGGCGGCCAAGTCGACCTTGCTAAGCGGCGCGGCTTTTGTCGAAACGCTGATCGAGGGCAGCCGGGAAATTCAGCAACTGGAGCGTGACAGCCGCAGGCTGCTGGACACCGTTCAGGTCACGGTGGGCGATCAGCGGGCGCAGTTGATGCAGACGCTGAACCTGAATCTCGACCGGCTGGATGCGCTGCGTGCCAGCCGGGATACCTATCTGCTGTCTTACCGGGCCGCGCTCGAAACGCTGGGATCGGATGTTGAGACCGAGATGCGTGAAACCGCCTATTCGGTACTGGCGCAAGACCTAGCCGAGGCCGAACAGCTTCAGCTTCTGGATATGCTTAACCGGTTCTGGGACGACATGGGCGCGTATCTGGAGTCTCCGGACATGGAAAAAGACCAACTACTGCAGACCGCGATACAATAGCGTACGTAAAGCCACGTAAGTGGTTGGTTTTTCGTAATGCCCCACGCTGATGCGAATCATTTTGAGACCTCAGTCCAGACTGCTGCTGACTCACTTTTAGCGAATGTCGCGCCCGCAGATCGAACTTTAAGGAGAATCACGGACGCGTGAGCACACCAGGGAAACACATATCGAGAGCGCGTTTTTTCAATTTCTTAACAGAGACTTAATTGACGGAATCGGCCTCAGAACCTTGCCTGGGCCAAACAACCCGCTAGAAATGGTTGGATGCAATGCGGTGACATTTTTTGTAACATGCATTGAATCACATGTTTACGTAAATATTACGGTGCAACGTATTTGGTATGGAGGTAACTGAAATGCGGTTTCAGTTTGTTAGTAAATCAATCGGTGGCGCGCTTCTGGCCTCCATGTTCATCACCACCGGGGTAAGTCGCGCTCAGGCTGATCTTGCGGATGTTATCATCGGCGCGGGTGCGGCGGCCATTATCGGATGTGCTTCGGGTGCCCTGAATTGTAAGGGCAAGCAGCAAAGACAGCGGACAACCCGGACTCAGCCCCGCGCGACCGTGAATTCTGCGGCACGTCAGCAAAACCGTCAGATTCAAACCGCGCTGAACGGGTTTGGCTGGAATGCAGGTACCGTCGATGGCGTAATGGGGAACCGAAGCCGTGCGGCGATCCGGGATTATCAGGGATACATGGGCTACCCGCAGACCGGGCAACTGTCGGATTGGGAACGCCAGAACCTGATCGACGGCTGGCAGAAATATCAGGCCGGTGCCGGTGGTGCCTATCCGCGTACCATGGCCGCCGAAGGCCCGCGTGGACTGCTGAACATTGGCCGTGATCCGAACTATGCGTCGCGCTATGGCGATCTGGTGGGCACAAATTACGGTGCCAACAACGAAGGTACGATCAACCGCTGGGGCGACAATGGGACTCAGAACGCGGCCATTCAGCCTCAGACGCAGGTGCCTCAGGTCCAGCCCGTAGCGCCGCAGCCTCAGGGCGGTCAGGTGATCGGGAATGCCGGTGGCGCGGTGCCCAAGCTTAAACCGTTGCAGCCTCTGGGTCAGGTTGCGGCCTCGGCGGCGGCCCGCTGCGAGTTGGTGGATCAGACCACGCGCATTCAGGGCGGCGTCGTTCAGGCGACCAACATGACAGACCCCAACCAGGCGCTGAGCGAGAAGTTCTGCGAAGCGCGCGGATTTGCGATCACGCAGGGCGGCACAGTAGCGTCGCAATATGCGGTTTCTGAAAATGAAATGACCGCGCTGTGCGAACAGATTGCCACAGGGTTTGGCGACACGATTTCAGGTCTTGGAAACGCCGCTCCGGCGCAGATCATTCCGAGCGTTCAGTCCACAGCACAGCAATTGGGCCTGAGCGATCCTGCGACGATGGGCGTCTACGGGCAGATTTGTATCGGCATCGGCTATCGCCTCGACAATGCGGAAATGGCTCTGGCGGGAGCGCTGACGATGATGGCAGCCGGCAACGAGCCTTACGGCGAACTGGTCGGACACCATCTGCGTGAAGGTTTTGGCGTACAGACCTCTGCCACAGCGGCAACACCTTGGTACGTGAACGCGATGGATTCGCTTGAGCGCGGCGCAACGCCGGTCTTCGTGCCCAGCACGACGCCCGAGCGCATTCAGGTCATCCGCACAGCGTTGCAGGTCCAGAGCCAGCGCGCAAATGGTGGCAACCATACGTTGCCGAAAGTTGTACCGGTTTCGAACACGCTGCCGGCCCTGACGCCGAAGAACTGAGCGATATCGACAAACGTTGCAAAATGGTCAGCCTTCGGGCTGGCCATTTTCCTTTTGGGGCACGGTCAACCGCCGCCAATCATCAGAAACGGGGCCCATACAGACGGGTGCGCATTGGTCAGCAAAGACTGATCGCGCGTCTGATCTTCTGAGAGTTCCAGCATAGCACGGCGCAACGCCTCGGCCTTGCCTGTCCCGGTCTGCGACAGGCCGACCGTGCGGGTAATTAGCCGCTCAGCCGCCTGATCATCGACCCTCCAATGTGAGGCCAACACGTTGCGCGCACCCGCAGCGAAGAACCCCTGGACCAGCCCGCCCAGCCCCTCACCGCCCAGCGTGTCCTCGCCTGCGGTGTCACAGGCCGAAAGGATGACCCAGTCGGCATCCAGGTTCAGCCGGGCGGCCTCGGACGCCGTCAAAAGACCATCGCGATCACCGGTCAGATCGTTTCTCGCAGTCAAATCGGGGGTCAGCGCCAAGGCCGGTTCCGACAACCCCTCGAACGCCCCGGAAAGCAGGCCATGCGTTGCGAAGTGCAAAATATCCGCCTTCGCCAATACGCCTGCGTCATTGAGCGCCTTGATCTGAACCTCGTTCGCCTCGGCCCCCAGCCGGACCTCGCTGCGGCCAATGCCGAACACGTCGGCCAAGGTTTCTATTTCACGCCGGGTTCCGGGCAAGGCCGGTAACGCGCTAACCGCTTTCATCCGCTCGGACGCAGACCGCAGCATGACCGTATCCGTGCTGGGCAAGGCCGCATATTGAGCGCCTGAAAATTCAGGCGCGCCGATCCCGACATAGGCCAATCGGCTGGCCTGCGGCTGCTGCGCCCGACCCACGCGCAACGCTTTTAGCGCGTGTACCGAGGGCACGACCTGCAAGGCCCTCTCATGCCCCAGCCACCGTATCCGGCGCAGTTCTTCCGCAGTACGACGCTGCACCGGGGCGTTGGCGCGATCATCGCTTGCAATCAGGGCCGCAAAAGGGATGCCCATCGTCTCGCCATAGGGCACCAGCGTCCAGACCGGCTTGGAATCGATCAAGGCCGCGATCTCAGGTTCACCGAAGAAGGCTTCGTGCAGGCGCTGCGCGGCATCGAAAGCGAAAGGCGCTGAAAGCCTTGGTTCCGCTCCCGAGCTCTCCTGAACACTCGCCAGCGGTGCCCTGAGCGCCGCCATCCGTTCAGGTCCTTTCGGGTCGAGTGATTGATGCAGAGCGCTTATGTCTTGAACTACCTGCGACCAATCCAACGGTATCTCGGCCAGCACCGCTTTGTCCTGAGTGACCGCCAGCACCAAACCTTTGACCGCGTCTTCACTGGCGCTTTGTGTCGTTGCGGTCAGAAGCGCGATCAGGGCCTCATCCGGGTTCAGAAGGTTCTTCTGCACGTCGATCAGGTCCGCCGGGGCCGGAATCTGCCATTCGAAATACTGGGCGAAATCGGCGGACATTCGGGATCGCAAACGGTCGAGGTCCGTATTCTGCCCTTCGGCGGGCGTGTTCAGAACCGCCTGTTGCCAGTCCGCCGCCAGTTTGACGAGTTCCGGATCCTCGGCAGCCTCGCGGATCGCTGCGCGTGCAACCGCCACCGATGCCGGGCCGTATCCGGCCAGTTGCATCGCCTCGAACGCCATGTGGGTCAACCGTTCTTTTTCAGCAGATGTACCGCCTTCAGCCGCGCGCAATACTGCCGAGGCGTAAAGCTCTCCATAAACTTGCCCCTGCAAGTTCAACGCTGCTGAGTTCACCTGACCTTCCAGCCATTGGAGGCCGCGCAGATACAGCAAAAGCGCATCGGTGCCCTCGTCAAAGACCTGCGCCGCAGAGGCGTAGCGCCCGCTTTTCAGCAAAGCCGAACCCTTGGCATCGGCCAGCCTGTAGTCGATTTCCGGGTCGGCCACAGAGCGTTCTGCCCGGCGCTTGTTGATTTGTGCGCCGATCACAGACAGCGCGCGGTCAAACTGCCCCGCTTCCGACAGATAAAACGCATAGCTGAGGTGCGAGGCATAGGCTTCGAACCGCGTGCCGTGCCTGCTTTCTTCATCAGCGAGGCGACGCAATACCTCCAGATCATCCGGCGTCGGTCTTTTGCCTTCGTCGGTTCCGTCCCAAAACACCGCGTGACTGCCGGAAGTGGGCAACGCGGCAACCTGAATCTCCTTATCTTTCGCCTGAATTCTGCGGGCTTTGACACGCAGAGTTTCCCGGTGATGCGGCCCCAATTCCTGCGTCATGATTGCGATCGAAAGCTCGTAAAGCGGTTTGGCTTCGGCAAACATAAGGCGGTAACTGACCAAGAAATCCGCCAGCGAGAACAAAATCTCGGCCCGGCGTGTCGGCGGCGCGGCTTGAGGATGCTCGGTTGTCAATTCCAGCGCTTCCAGAAGCGCCTTTTCGTAATTGTCCAGTTCGCCATTGGCCAGGTTGTGAGCGGCCAGATTCAGCAGCGCATCCAGTCGAACGGAAGGGTCCTCGCTGGTGAGAGCCCCGTCGGTGATCTGGCGGTTCAGCGCGCGCGCTGCGAACTTACGGCCTTCCGCACGCTCGATCTTTTCAAGCGTCCGGCGGGCGAATTGCGTCACGTCATGGCCCGGAGGCAGGCTACGCAGCGCGTCGTCCAAAACGGCCTGCGTGACGGACCGGCCCTCGGTCAACTCCCCCGCGCCTTCCAGGGCCATGCCATAGCGCAGACGGGCGAACAGCCCCTGTTCGGTGTCCGACGCGCCCTGCCTATGGTCGATGACAACAACCCGCCGGGCCGGGCCCAGCGCCGCTTCGAATGCACCCAGTTCCGTCCACACATTCGTCAGACCCACAAGCGCCAGTCTGAGTTTCTGGCCGTTGTCGCCGCCTTCCTGCGCAGCGTCAACTGCCGCTTGGAAGGTTCGGCTCGCCTGCTCGGGGTCGCCCATGGTCTGCTGCGCCATGCCGACCAGAATGGCGGTGTCCAGACCTGCAGGACCGGCCAGTTGCCCGAGATTGTCAAGATCAGCCAGAAGCGCCTGCCCCACCTCCAGCGCCTCCGGAGTTCGGCCCCGTACCAACAGCAGGCTTCCGTATTCGTAGCGAACGTAAAGACCCTGCTGGTTGGTCCAAAGACCTTCGGACCGCGCCGCGCCGACAGCTTTCTCATAGGCGCGTTCCGCGCCTTCGGTGTCGCCCATGTGGAACAGCATCTCGGCCACAAGACCATATTGCGACACGCCGCTTGTCCCTTCTGGGCGCTGGCCCTGATCAATCATCTGCTCAAGTTGAACGGCCAGTTTCCGGGCGGTCGCGAAGTCCTGTGCGACAAGCGCATGAACGGCTTGCTCGCGCAACGTCTCCACCCGGGTCTGTGCCGTCAGGGGCTGACTTAACAGCAGCAGGGCGCAGACACATCCTATCAGCCCGACACGTGCCCTCATCCCGGCACCTCGCATTTCGGGCGGGTTGTCTGCGGAACAAATAGCGCGACCCGGCCAGCAGCCGTCCCGGCATTGGTGATCCGCAATCTAGCGCGCGTACAGGATTCGACCCAGACATACAGCAAGGCGGCAACCCCTTCGACGCCTGTCTGCGGCTGAGTATCAGCGGCCAACCCCGTGCCATCGGTCCCGGTCAGGACGACATCTATGTTGGCACCCTCTGACCCGCGCCACAGGCGGGCCTCGACCCAGGTCAGTTCACGGCCCACAAGCACGACCTCCACCTCATGCGCCTCGCCGGGGGCAAGCTCCAGATCCAACCGGGCCGCCCCGCCCAACTGACCACGGGATTTTGAGGCAACAATGGCCTCGAGCAGGTCCGCCCCGCCGGGCATGGCCGCCAGTTCATCGGCGAAGTGAGAGACGGAAAACGGGTCGTCGCGATCCAGCGTGCAGCCTACCTCAAGCAAAACCGACAAGCTGTCGGCTAGCGCATGCGGGTTGCGTGTTTCGACCGCCCAATCCGCTGCGATCTGTGCGCTCTGCCTGCTGTCCAGTGCAATTGCCGCCACGGCCCAGACCATCGAGGTCAGGCAAATCAAGCATAGGACGACTGTTTTGTAACTACTCCGCAACGCGATCCATCCCTTCTTCTCCTACCGTCTTCATCGGCAAGATCACCGCCCCGCTTTGGCGCAGGACCGTATGCCCGATCGAGCGGCGCGTGGATTGTCCAAACCCGGCCTCGGTCAGCAGCGCGGTCAAGGACGCGGGGTCTGCCGATCTGGTGGCGGGCGGCGCAGCGGGCGATTGAAGATACCGGAAATCGACCGGAACAGCACCCGGAACGCCGCGCTCGGCCAGTATAACAAGACGCATCGGCCCCGTAGCAAGCGGTGAACCATCGGGCGTTTGCGTCGCCTCGACATAGCCGAGGGTATCTGTTTCACCCGGCCCGATACGCCAACCGCCCTTCGCAGCATCACGGTATCCGGACAGGAAATACACCTGGTTGTCGGGCGCAACATAAAGCGGTGTCAGATCGACCGGCCATGGGTTGCGGTTTTGAACGGTGACGGAAACCGAGTCGCAATGGGAAATATGCAGGATACCTTGGGACGGGGCCTGCGAAGCGGTGGGTGTGGTCGTGCATCCCCCGCCCTCACCCGCCTGCCCGGCGCGCAGATGCAGGCTGACAATCAGGTTTTGGGCAAGCTCCGTTGTCTGCAGAGACCGCGCTACCGAAACCAATGATCGCGATTTCGCATAGTGTTGCAGCATGTTCTGCAACCGCGGCAATTGCATCGGATCAACCGGAACTGTCAGCGCCTGCCGCGCTCCGGGAGCAGCTGGTTGCAGGGCAAGTAGATCATCTTTGGCGACGATACGCAGGTCTGCACGCTCCTGCTCCAGACGCAGGCGGGGGGCCAAATCCGCGACCATCCGCGCGATGTCCTCTGACATCTCGGCATCGACGCCGGACAACGAAAGCGCCACCGCGTACGACAAATCCGCTGGCCGCGACTTTACTTCAGCCGCAAGTACAGGCGCGCGGTCTTGCAACCAGCGCAGGCGAAAACGGGTCGGATCCAACCCTTCGGATGACAGTTTGTCGTCCAGTTCCGGCAGCGCCCCGGCGGGAACCGAACCGGTGCTGTGCGTCAGGGACACATCGTTGACTGTCACCTCGAACAAGGGCGTTTCCGTCTGGTCTAGTACGGAAATTACTGTGCCAGGGACTACGCCATCAATTCGGCCAGCCGCGACGATGATCATTTGGTCAATGGAAACAGCAAAACGGGCCGTACTTTCAGCCGGTTCCGCAAATGCTTGCGCAGCGCCCATAGCCCCTTCGAATTGCGGATCGGCCCACCCATTTCCAATCGTCCAGATGGTGGACGTCATATGCCGTGCAAGGTCCGAGAAGGTGGTGGCCCGCCCCTCTCGGATCGCTTTGGCCAGTGCCCATGTCAGCAGCCCGTGAGGCGTTTCGGACCCTGCGATCTTAGCCTCATAGGCCAGCGCCCCCGCAGCCGCTCCATAGAACCCTATGAATTGCCCCGTGCTCTGCGCGCCGTGTGGCGAAATGTCGGCCAGCGTCTCCTCCCTGGCCACGGGCGTCGTGTCCGGCGTCAGGTTGACGAACCTTGCCACCAGATCAGTCCCGGCGTCGCGCCGAAAACTGCCCGAATGGCAGGTATCGGCAATCAGCCAGACATGCGCCCCGGCCGCGATCATCTGGTCGATCTTGCCCCCGATTTCATCATCCAGAATAACGTTCACTGGCACACCATCCGCGCCAAGGCTGAAATCCGCAGGCAGGAACACCTCGTCAAAGCCATCGATTTCACCAGACGCCGCGCCTGCGGGTATCTGCGCCCCGTGCCCTGCCAGATAGACGGTAATCCGATCACCGGGCTTCGCGCCTTCAGCAAGCCGGTTCAGCGCGGCAAGTATGTTGGCGCGATCCGGAAGACCTGGCGTGATCCCATCGGCGGTAAGGAACTCGGGCGCGTCGGTCAGAACGGTGATCTGTTCCGCCTCCACCCCCATATCGACAAAAACCTGCGTCATCAGGGCCACGTCCGGTCCCGGTCCACCCAGCGTGCCGAAATCCCGCGTCTGATCGCCGGCATAGTTCATGACGCCGATCATCAACGCCTTATGCTCTGCATGGACAGCCTGCGCGAAAACGCAAGCCAAGGCGGTGAAAAAAAGCGCCAGCCTCCTCATTGCGCTGCTGGGTGGGTCTGGATCACAACCCATGTTTCTGAGGGGATCGTCACCTGTCCCTGCACGAGCGGCGGATCACACAGCCACACAAAGCCATCGCGGTGGCAGGCAACCCCCTGATCCAGTGACCCGCCAGACTGCGAGGCGAAAGCGGAAATCCCTTGCGCGTCAGGCACCTCGAATTTGCTGCCATCCAAAATCCATATCATGCCCTGTTGCGACGGAGCCGGTCTTTCGCCTGCTATCTTATCGTAGCGGGCGATCAGAGCCGGATCGCCAAGGGCGAGAAACCGGGCCTCGGCCTGATACTGCTCCAGCAGTCCCTCCGCAGCCTTGCCTTGCGGAGCATAGGCCGAGATCATTTCCAACGCTGATATCAGCAGAGGCGCGTTTTCATCCTCTACCGCAGTTTCCGCCAGAACCAGACCCGCCGCGACGCGGGCGACAGGGTGATCGGGAACCAGACCCGCCGCGACGCGGGCGACAGGGTGATCGGATTGCGCGAAAGCTGCTGTGCAGAGGAAGAGGCCAAGGACGGTCGAAACGATGTGCTTGCTAGTCATCACCGTCCTCCGCAGGTTGGGGCAGCGCCGCGCCGTGCACATATGCGGTGACGCGGGTTCCGTCTTCGCCTGCGGCCAATTCTGCCTTAAACCCATGCTTTTGCGCAATAGCCTTAACCAGCCCAAGGCCTAGCCCATAGCCCGGATTTTCGGCGCTTTGGGCGTAGCGGTCGAATGCGTTTTCGGTGAACCCCTCCGGTAACGAACCGTCATTGGATATCCTCAACTCGAATTGTTTGGCCCGCCGTTGCAGATCTACAGAGATACCCGAATTGGCGGGCGCGTATTTCACAGCGTTGGACAGGAGGTTGGCCAGCAGCAACTCCAGCAGATGCGTATTGCCGGTCACGCGCAGCGATTTGTCGATCTGCACAGTCAGATCGCGGCCCTGCGAGGACAGGTCTTCCTCGAAGTCATAAACCAGGTCTTCGAGGATATCACCCAAGGCGACCTCTGGCTCGAACTGGATATCCGCATCCGCCTGCAAGCGAAACAGTTGCATGATCGACTGCAGGCGTGCGTCGGCGGCGTCGATGCCCATGTCGATACGCTGGGCCTGAGCGCGTCTTTCCTCATTGGTTTCCGCACGCACGATCTTGCGCAGGCCACTGCGGATATTCTGCAACGGGGTTCGCATTTCATGCGCCAGATGCGCCGACAAGGCGCGCAGATCGGCAAAAAGCTCATCGATCTTGGGCAGCGCCGTGTTCAATTGCCGCGCCAGTTCGCGCAGCTCAGGCGCGGGGTTTTCATCTTCGAACCGAATGCGGGTCTCGCCCGAGGAATAGCGATCGAGCAAAGTGTTGATGCGCTGCAGGTTGCGGCGATAGCGTTGCCAGTGCGCGACCTGCAGCAGAACCATCAGCCCGCAGACAAACAGCGAGATAAAGCCGGTGGCCAAGGCAAGCCGCCGGGCGCGTTTGGCCTCGGCACTGGGGGCCTCGATGCCGAACACCAGCGCGACATCCCCCATGGGCAAGGCCCAGTCACTGGACGCCGCAGCCACATCGACCGAGCGCAGGTCCAGATTGATCCCGTCAACCGTGGCCTGCATCGCTTCTTGATCAAGTTTCGCCGCTGCCCCGGGCGTGGTTTCAAGCAACACGCGCCGCCTGCCGCCCCCAATCTGCCAGAGCGCCAGTTCCAACCGGTCCGTTCCCGGCAGAACGATGTTGCGCGACCGGTCAAATGCGGTGGCCAGCCCGCTGACCCCGGTGTCTTCGAGGATACGCAACATCTGCGCCTCGACGCTTTGCAGCGCCCTCTGATCCGCCCTGTCGGCGGCCGTAAACACCGAAACGCAGAAGACCGCAGCCAACATCAGGTACACACCAAGCGCGGCGTAAAACAGGCCCTGCCCTGTCACCATGCGCAAGGGCTGCGGAAAAGCTGCGGCCCGTTTGTTCACGGTCCCGATCCTATGGCCGGAGGAATGCGCAACAGTTCTTCGGACAGAAACACATAGGCGTCGCCATCGGTTGCCAGAAACTCTGGATAATCTTCGCCGCGCTCACCAAGTGCTGACTTGAAATCGCGCACCAACCGGTGCCGCGCGGCTGTCACCGGGTTCGAGCCCACATCCATGAACGTCTTCTGCCAGACATCCAGATAGATCATCCGCTTGGGGATCGGTAGGCCTTCGCGTTCGGCCAGATAGATCAGCATCTCGCATTCTTTTGGCCGAAGCTCGACCCGCGTGCCGCGCCAGCGCACTATTCTGTCCTTACGATTGATCTCGAGCGGGCCGAAAACCATCGTTTCCTCAGAGATCAAAGGGCGCAGCAAAACCTGAACACGGGCGCGCAATTCGCCCTCGTGCACCGGTTTGCAGATGTAGTCGTCTGCACGGGCCGTTTCGAGACCGCGGATTCTGTCCTCGATGGAATCCAGCGCAGTGAACAACAGCGCCGGAATGCGGATACCGAGGTCGCGCAACCGGCTGATGAAGGTCAAACCGTCCCCATCCGGCAGGCCACGATCAACGATCAGGGCATCGACCGGCCCGGCCTCGAACCGATCCTGCGCCTCTTTCAGGGTGCGGACGCGGGTTGCGTCCATTCCGGCGTCGCGCAGCACGTCGATGGCCCAGTCGCCGATTTCCTCCTCATCCTCGACGATCAGAATGCGCGGAGACTGGGCCTGCAGTTTCAGCGCCTGAACACGGGTCAGAAACTCTTCATCCGTTCCGTCGGCGGACATGACGTCGCTTGCGCCAAAGGCAAGCAGCGTGTCGCGCCGGTTGCGGAAGCTGATTCCGTGCGACAAGGAGAATAAAACCAACACCCGAGAAGCGGTTTTCGATACCTCTGCAAGCCGGGCATCCACCTCTTCATCCGACAGCGTTTCGGCATCCAGAACAGTCACAGTCCCTTTGCCGTCATTGGCGACAGACAGCTTCTGCGCGTTCAGTATTTCGACACGCGCGGATTTCTTTTCAGGAATGCCACCCAGATATGAGACATCAATTGTGTTCATGCTTAAATTCCCAACTGCCCAAATGGTGCGGAAATGGAATTATCTGTCAACCGTTTCAGGGGCTAACGCGCCGCCGGTCAGCGGCAGTGGCTGTGAAATCAGCCGTTCAGCCAAAAGGCCAGCGGCTTCGAACAGCCGCTCTTTGCCCGCGAAATCCGCGAATTTCCGCATGTCGCTCAATTCACCGGGTTTCAGGGAAAAGGACAGCGCGTCGAACGTGTCGCGGGTTAGGCTCATGTCATAAGGATCGTGCTGCAAGGACGGGCCGAACATCCGCGCCATGTCGCGCATCAGTTCCTGCGACAGAGCCTCGGCATCCTTGATCAGGCCGAACAGACCGCGAAAGGCGCGCAGGACCGAGACCCGGTCCACAAGGTCTTTACCCGAATAGGTCGGCCGCGAACTGCCGGTCCCGAGCGAGATCAGAGCCGCCCGGCGCGCACCCGCTTCGCGGGTCAGTCGGGTCAGCAGATAGGACGGGTCGTTGAACAGGCTGAAACCGCCATCCACCAGCCGGGTCTTACCCAAGCCCCGCAGGTCCAGCGTGATCGGAGAAAACAGCCCCGGCGCGGCAGTGCTGGCACGCAAAAGATCAGACAGGGGCTGCATTTCACGGCGAATTTCTGCGGACAAGATCGCATCGGCATCGCTGTCAACTGTCGTAAAAACAACGGCTTTTCCGCGTTGAAGGTCTTTGGTCAGTACTGTCAGATCGCATTCCAGTTGGTTGCGGTCCAACAGACGTCCCTGGGTGCGTTGTTCAAAGAAACTGTGCAGCAATTCGCTGTCAAAAACGTCGTGCAACAGGGGAACGGCACGCTTGCGCCGCTTGAACCCACGGGGCACGTCGCGCAGGTAAAAGTCGGCGATATCCTGGGCAGACAGGCCAAGGGCGACCCCGGCGGCAATGACCGCCCCGGTCGATGTGCCTGCGACGGAATCGAAGCTGTCGCACAGCCGGTAGGCAGGGCCGTAGGCGTGTTTTCCAAGCGCCTCGAACCGCATCAGCATGGCGGCTGGGATAACCCCAAGCAGGCCGCCTCCGGAAACCGACAAAAGCGTCTTTTGAGTTTCGTTTCTTTCTGCTGTTTCAAAGTCGAACATGACCCAAATCCCTTACGAGTTTACCAATTGATAATTTCGTAGCGGGTACGGTTAGCCGTTTGAAATGACAGCTTTTGTAATCGGGTGGGCATGACATTTTTTGTAACTGATCGCAGTCGCAAAATTGCGTTGACCAATAGGGATGAGTCACGTTTACTGACTTTCGATTTGTAGGGGGTGTTTTCGTTTTGCTCCGAATTGTATCGGTCTTTTTTGGTACTGCATTGCTAGTCGCAATTGTCGCCTGGTCCGCCGCCGCGCTGGTACCGGCATGTGGTGCCGGGGATCGCGTTGCAGCCACATGGTTCGACTGGTGCCCCGTGAACAAGGCAGAACAGACCGAAGCGCGCTTGGCCGTTCTGGAAGGTCAAAACAAGATTTTGCTTGATCGTATTCTGCAGCGCGAACGTGAGCTGGCCCTAATACAATGCCAGCCCGAGGAGCCGCAACAGGCGGCCCTACCGGAACCGGCCCCGCTGCCCGAGAAGATTGATCGTGGGGATTGGGAAGGTCGGCGTATCGGGTTGCTTGAAGGGTGTTGGGAACTGGATTCCAGTTTCGTAACAACCAACCGCACCACCGGCGTTGAAACGACATACAACCAATGGATCATGTGTTTCGACGCAAACGGTGTTGGCCGTGAAGAGATGCGCGCCGCCAACGGCAATAGCTGCGAGGGCCCTGTTACGGGCGCATTTGACGGCAGCGGTGCGCTGATCATTGAAGAACCCGGCGATCTGGCCTGCAGCGATGGCGGCTATATCTACCGCCTGCGCAGCAGTTGCGAGTTGAACGAGGCCGGCACGGCAAACTGTGTCGTGACACAACCCGAGGTCGGAAGTTCCGCAACCGTAGAATTCCGCCGATCCACAAGAGGCAACTGATGGCCGAACATTTTTTGACCAAAACACAGATTGAACTGAAACAATGCCTCGAGGTTGATGGCGAACTGGCGATTGAGGCATTCCCGGCCCTGCAGGACGCCCTGAAAGCTAACGGCGGGGATGAGGCCGCCCAGCTTTTTGCCGAGCCTTTGCTGAGCCGCGGCAACGATCAGGTTGCGCCGTCTGTTTCGTGGTACACAAACGTTCAGGGCAACGCGACGCCATTCGGGCGGCTGGATGATGCCTCGCAAAAGGCACTTTCGGCAGAACTGACGCGCAGACTGGAACCGCTTCGGTCCGCTTTGGGAGATGAAAACAGCGGCCTGCTGGGCAGTGCGTTGCATATTTCCGATCTGAACGATGTGTGGTCCGTGGATGGCACGCCGGTTATTATCAACTGGGGCATGATGCCCGCGGGCTCCAAGCACGATGCGGAGACGCGCAAGGCGCATTATGCCCAGACCCTCGGGCGTTTTCTGCCGCTGGCGGCCCCCGTGGCTGCGGCGGCGAGTGAACCGCCTGAGGTGGCCGCGTCGTCTCAACCTTCGCAGGCCCCCAGCCCTGCCTCGGCGGCACCGCCGGTTGGCGCAACGGGAAGCGCTGCCCCTCCACCACCGCCCCAGACACCGCAGCCCGTGGCCGCAGCACCGCAGAGGGTGCCTTTGTGGGCCTGGCTGCCGCTGTTGCTTCTGGTCCTGATTGCGGGTGTCGTGTTGATCTGGCTGCTGATCCCCGGCAACCGCATCTTTCCCGAACAGGCAGGCGACAAGGCCATCACCGATGAGGCCGCGCTGGCCGCCGTGGCAAGCGCCAACAAGTCGCTGGAAGAACGGCTGGCCACGTTGCAAACCGCCATCGACGGTGCGGTGTGCGAGGCGGACGGCACGCTGGTGATGCCCAACGGGCGCACAATCGAAGGGTTGCTGCCCCCGAACCCCAATGATCGCACCGACATCCCCGGCGCGGTCCGGCCCGCCGAGCGGACAGCCATTCTGCCCCCCGATCCCGAACGCGTGCAGGTTCCGGACTCGGACGGCCCGAAAGACACCAAATCGCTGCTGGCCTATATCGAGGAACGCACCGCAATTGTGCTGGCCCCGTCCCCGGCGGGTCTGGGCAGCGGCTCTGGGTTCTTTGTCGGCCCCGATCTGCTGGTCACAAATTACCATGTCATCGCGGCCCCTGGCTCGACGATCTATGTCACCAACAATGCGCTGGGGTCTCTGCGCGAGGCGCAGGTTCTGAAAACACTGGGCCCGCTGGAAGCGACCGGAGGGGATTTTGCCCTGTTACGGGTCGAAGGGGCGCAGCAGCCATCCTTCAACGTACTGGATTCAAACGAATCCCTACGCCTGCAATCTGTCATCGCAGCCGGGTATCCCGGTGATCTGCTGCAAAGCGACGCGCGGTTTCAGCAATTACGGGCGGGCGACCGGACAGCGGTTCCGGAACTGGCCGTCACCGACGGAACGGTTTCCACCGAACAGCAGATCAACCCGCAGTACAAGGTCGTGGTTCACTCTGCGCCGATCTCGCGGGGCAACTCGGGCGGGCCGCTTGTCGACATGTGCGGCCGTCTTGTCGGTGTGAATACGTTTGTCAAAGTCGGACCGATGCGCAGCCTGAACTTTGCGCTGTCCACCCCCGACCTGATGCGATTTCTGACCGATACCGGCGCGCTGCCGACAGTTGTGACCCAGAACTGTGCGCCACAGATTCAGCGCCCGCTGCCGCCGGACAGCGCGCAGGCTTCGGGAACGCCGGAAGGCACCGCCGAGCCTCTGCCCAAACTTCCAGCGCTGACGCCGCAAAGCGAGTGAGTTGGCGTAATGTTTGAAGCTTTCCTCGCAAACACATCGACGCAAGGCCTGTCGCCGCTTGGAACCGCACCGCAACGGTCGTTCGAGCTGATCACCGGCACCGTGCGCGACAAGCTGGGCGAGCGGCACGCTGCCCTGTTCGCCGAACCGGTGGCGACACAATATGGCGACCGGTTCGACTGGTACGCGACCACCGCTGGTGCACCGCGCCAGTTGGACAGTTTCGACGAAGATGCACGCGCCGAAATAGAAACCGATTTTCAAACGCTCCTGTCCGATATCACCGAATACGGCCAGTCGCTGCTGGACAGCAAGGACCCAGACCAGCAGCGTCTGGGTGAGGCTTTGTGCAACGCCGTGCAGCATCCCGGACCGGACTGCGTTTATGTGCTGGAGGACGGCGACGCCAAACAGCCGGTCATGCTGAACTGGGCCTGGGTGTCCGACAATCAGGCCGCCGTGACCGGTGACCTGAGCGGGGCCGAAGGGGCTGCGCGGGCGCAGAAGAAAGCGGCGGCGCAAGCCGCGGCGACGGCCGCCTCAGCCGCCCAGCCAACCGGTCAGGATACCGCACCTGCAGCCGTTGCTACCGCTGACCGAGGTCCCCTCAACCTGTGGTGGCTGATGTGGTTTGGCTGGCTGCTGTTGCTGCCAATGATCGCCGCGATATGGTATCTGATGGTTGAAACCTGCGCCCTGCACCTTCCGGGTGTTGAAAACTATTGCCCGCCTCCGGCTGCGGAGGCTTCGGAAGAGGAGCGCCGAACCCTTTGGCTGCGCGACCGGATCGCCAGTCTGGAACGGCAAATCGGCATTGCCGACCGGGCCTGCCAACCTGAAAAGGTGCTGGCCCCGATCCCGGACCCGAAAGACCGGACCGAGGCCACCCCCGATGTCGATAGCAACAGGCTGACCGAACGCGGCGCGCGCGAGGGGAAGCTGACGATTTCGCTGCTTTGGGACTCGATTGCCGATCTGCACATGGACGTGCGATGCCCAAGCAGCCAGATCATCAATTACGACAACCGGTCTGCCTGCGGCGGAACGCTCGATATCGGCGGCAACCACGATATTACCACTGCTCTGCCCAACGCAATCGAAAGCATGTATTTCGACGCGCCAGCGGACGGGACCTATTTCATATCAATCTCTCTTTACAATCCACATGGCCAAAGCACGACGCAACCGTTTCGCCTGCGGGTCAAAGAGGGCAGCAAGATCAAAACATTCACAGGCTCGGTGTCGCAGAACCAACCGGCCTGGACCGCGATATACGAAGTCGGAAAGGGTAACTGATGCTCAGAGATCGCAAGCCACAAATTCGTAAACTCGCGAATTTGCGCGATGAAATCACTCTGATCCCATTCTCGGGCACGCAGATGCTGGATTTCGGCTTTGACATTGCCAAGCTGGAAATGCGCCCGCTGCGGTATATCGAACGTGTGACCGGCGAGCAGGATGGTGAGAAGATCCTGACCCTGTTCCCTCTGTCCGGCGACGATACCCGCGATGCCGAAGTGCTGGATGCGCGGCAGGACGATGATGATGAGTATTCCGTCCGCGTCACCGCTGCGCTTGATCCGTTTCTGGACAAGTGGGTGCCCATTCCCTTCCTGCGGCAGAAAAGCCAGCGCGGCCATGCGGGTGAGTTGCAATTTGATCCCGGCCCGACAAGCTGGGCGCGTATGCGCACGGTTGAACTGGCTGAACCCGACCCGGAAACCGGGCATACTCACCGGATTCAGATTGCGCTGGACACCGCTTTGGTCGATCTGCAGCAGGATGTGAACTATGTCGCGCCCGAAAAATCGGACGCCGAAAAGGCCCGCGATTTCCGGCTGGTCTCTGAACCCAACGACATGCGCTGGTTCCTTCGCCGCCCGGAGACGGATGAAAACGGCAACATGCTGGATCATCAGCGCTGGGTCTCGGACTGGCTGAAAGAGCTGTTTCTGGATTTCAAACGGGCCGAACGCCCCGGTCGCCGGTTCGCCGAGGAAGACCTGCCCCACCGGTTCGAACACTGGGCGCGCTACCTGGCTTATCTGCATGTGGTGCAAAAGGCCGCGAAACCGCCCACAGTGCGCTTTGCCAATACCGTCAGCCCGCGCGATGCGGTGACGCCAGTCAATGTCGATCTGGTGCTCGACGTGGGCAACAGCCGCACCTGCGGTATCCTGATCGAACAGTTTCCGGGCGAAACGCGGGTCGATCTGGCGCGGTCCTTCCCGCTGGAAATCCGCGACCTGAGCCGCCCCGAGTTCCACTATAGCGGCCTGTTCCCCAGCCGGGTCGAGTTTTCGGACGTTCGGTTCGGCGATGATCGCTATGCCAGCCGGTCGGGTCGGCGCAACGCATTTCTGTGGCCCAGCTTCGTCCGCATCGGCCCCGAGGCCGTGAGGTTGGTACAAGGCGAAGAGGGCACGGAAACGCTGTCGGGCCTGTCCTCGCCCAAACGCTATCTCTGGGACAGCGCCGCCGTGCAGCAGGACTGGCGGTTCCACAACCATATGGACCCCAACAACCTGCCCAAGGCGGTGCGATCTGCCATGCGCCACCTGAACGAGGCGGGCGATGTGATGAAGCAGGTCCGGTATGAGGAAGAACAGCGCCTGCGTCGTCGCGGAGAAACCCCGACGACACCCGCGATACGCCCGCGTTTCTCGCGCAGTTCGCTGTTTGGCTTTATGATGGGCGAGATCATCGCGCATGCTCTGATCCAGATAAACGATCCTGCGGGCCGGTCTCGCCGGGCGCAATCGGACCTGCCCCGACGCCTGAACCGCATCATTCTCAGCCTGCCGACCGCGACGCCGATCAAGGAACAAGCGATCATCCGATCGCGCACCCAAGGCGCGCTGAGCCTGATCTGGCACCAATTGGGTCTGGACAACGCACAGAAACCCTATTCGACCAAGCCCGAGGTCAAGGTCGATTGGGACGAGGCCTCGTGCACGCAACTGGTCTACCTTTACAGTGAGTTGACGCAGAAGTTCGACGGGCGACTGGACACGTTCATCGACCTCAAAGGCAAGCCAAGAATGGCTCCGTCGGGGGCCGATGAACCCTCGCTGCGGCTGGCCAGCATTGACGTGGGCGGCGGCACGACCGACCTGATGATCACCACATACCGGAATGAGGCCAACCGCGTACTGCACCCCGAACAGACCTTCCGCGAGGGGTTTCGGGTTGCAGGCGATGATTTGGTCCACCGGGTGGTCAGTGCCATTGTCATTCCGCGCATTCAGGAATCCATCGAAGCCGCTGGCGGCGTCTATGTCGCCGAGAAACTGCGCGAGTTGTTCGGCGGCGATATTGGCGGACAGGACCAGCAGGCTGTTCAGCGACGACGGCAATTTTCGCTCAGGGTGCTTGTGCCATTGGCCGAGGCCACGCTGGCCCATTGCGAAACCTCGGAAGAGTTCGAACGTTTCGACCTGCCGGTCGCCCGCATTCTGGGAATGCCGGAACCAGTCGAGCCTGAAGAACAGACGGACGAGGAGGAAACCGCCCCCGACGCCGCGCCCGAGGTCGACAGCAGCGGCGAGGTGGGATCGGAAATCCTGTCCTATGTCGAGGACGCCGCCGCTGCCTTGGGTGCGCGGGACTGGAAACTTGCGGATCTGATCCTGACCTCCTCGCGCGAGGATGTGGATGCGATCAGCCGCGAGGTGTTCCAGCGTGTCTTAGGCAATATGTGCGAGGTGATCGACCATTTGGGTGTCGATGTGGTTTTGCTGACCGGGCGGCCCTCGCGCCTGCCCGCCATCCGCTCGATTGTTGAGGAAATGCTGGTGGTTCCGCCGCATCGTCTGATCTCGATGCATCAATACAAGACCGGCCGCTGGTATCCGTTCCGCGACCCGGTTTCGCAGAAGATCGGCGACCCGAAATCGACGGTGGCTGTGGGGGGCATGCTTATTGCGTTGTCGGAAAACCGCATCCCCAACTTCAAGGTCACGACAGGCGCGTTCCAGATGCAATCCACTGCGCGCTATGTCGGGGAAATGGACATCAACGGTCAAATCCCCGATGCGCGCATTCTGTTCAGCGATGTCGATCTGGATTCCGATGGGTCCAGCAACGACACGGCGATGGTGAACCTGTACTCTCCGGTCTATATAGGCTCACGCCAACTCCCGCTGGACCGCTGGACCACGACGCCGCTGTTCCGGCTGGACTTTGCGGACACCGGCAACCAGACGCGACCCCTGCCGATCAAGGTCGAGCTGCGCAAGACCGATTTCGACGACGGCGATGGTGAGACCAGCGAAGACAAGCTGCGGCGCGAATCCATGCGCGAGGCGTTTGAGATTGATCAGGTCGAGGATGGCGAAGGCGGCGCGATGAAATCCAGCGAGGTTATCCTGCGCCTGCACACCCTTGGTTTTGAAGATGAATACTGGATCGACACTGGCGTGTTCCAGGTCTGACCCGCAAGAACAGATGAGACGATGATATGAGCCAACAAGACGCCCTGTCCACCCGCTGCACCGACGTTGCCCGCCTGTCGCGTGCCGCGCTGGAATGGATCAACGATCCCGAAAACGAGAAAACCGTCGAAGGCCGGGTCGCCCATCTGCCCAAAGTTCTGCGCAAAAGCGCCCGGCGTGCAGAACGGCTGAGCCGCGCGGCGCAAACCAAGATGAGCGTCAGTGTTTTTGGCCCATCGCAAGCCGGTAAGTCTTTTCTGGTCTCGGTTCTGGCGCGTCCAAACGAAGGGCGACTGGTGGCGGATTTCAACGGACCGGGCGGAAAGCTGGACTACATCAGTCAGGTGAACCCGGCGGGCGATGGCGAATCCACCGGTCTCGTGACTCGCTTTACGATGACCAAGGCCCCGACCCCGGATGGCTTTCCAATCCAGTTGAACCTGCTGACCGAGGCGGACATTGCCCGCACCCTGATCAACAGTTTTTACGAAGACGGCGACCTGAGCGAGGAACCCCCGACGCCCGAAGCGCTTGAGGCGCATTTCAAAGCGCATTCCGGCAAGGCGCAGGGCGCGCCCACCGGCGGGCTGGACTATGAAGAAGTCTATGAGATCGCCGATTATGTGCAGAAATGGGTCAGCAAGTCGTCTTATGCCTTTAACCTCGGCGGGTTCTGGGACGAGGCGGCGGAACTCGCCCCCCGGCTGTCACCCGAGGATCGCGGTCAGTTTCTTGCGATCCTTTGGGGCGGCTATGAACCTCTGACCAACCTCTACATCAAACTGTCCAAAGCGCTGGCGAGCATCAACCATGCCGAGGTGATCTACGCCTCGCTCGACTCGCTGCAACCGCGCGAGACTTCGATTATCGACGTGAACACCCTGTCGGGCCTGTTCGGCCCTGAAAACGAGGACATGCTGTCGATCCAGACCGCTGCCGGTCAGAACGGTCAGTTGAACCGGGCAGTAACAACGGCGCTGGCGGCTGAACTGGTCTTTCCGATGGACGAACAGCCCTCGCCCCTGTTTGCCGAAACCGATCTGCTGGACTTCCCCGGTGCCCGTAACCGGTTCGAAGCGCCATTGTCGGTGACCCTTCGCAACCCCGAGGAAGCCGTTACCAATATGCTTCTGCGCGGCAAGGTGGCCTATCTGTTCGACCGATATGTGTCGAACCAGGAAATCACCTCGATGCTGCTTTGTGTGCCGGACAGCAACATGGAAACGCTCAGCCTGCCGGGGCTGGTGGAACAGTGGATCGAACTGACCCATGGCGCGACCCCGGATGAGCGGGCCAAGAACGACTGTATCCTGTTCTTCGTGATGACCAAGTTCGACAAACACCTTATCGACAGCGCCTCGGGCGCGGAAGATTATGAGCGGTTCGAACGGCGCATGGATGCCTCGCTGCTCAAGGGGTTTGGCAAGGTACCGACGTCGTGGGTACATAAATGGGCCGGGTCGGAACCCTTTACGAACTGCTACTGGCTGCGAAACCCCTATTATCCCATTGAGGCGTTGATCCGATATGAGGACGACCGCGAGGTCGAAATCATCCCCGAAAAGGTGGAACGGGTCTCGCAGCTCAAGGCCGGATGTCTGCAGGCAGAGCCGGTGCAGAAGCACTTCAAGGACCCCGACCGCGCGTGGGAGGCCGCCCTGGGTCTGAACGATGGCGGCGTCAGCTATCTGATTGATGAACTGACCAAGGTCTGCAAACCGGAAAGCAAGCTGCGCCAGATCAGCACTCAGGTGGAGGCGGTCGCTGCATCGTTGCATCAGGAACTGGCCCAGTTCTACGTCTCGGACGACGTCGAACAGCGGATTGAAGAGAAACGGGTGGCGGCTGCGGGGATCATCGACAGCCTGGAACTGACCCTATCGAACCACCGGTTCGGAGCTTTCCTCAAGGCACTTTCGGTGGATCAGGACGCGGTGCAGGATCGGATTTCGCGAGTGCCATCCTCAATCCGTATCACCAACGCGGTAGCGAACGAGGCCCCGAAGCCCGCTGCGGCAGCGGCCCCGGCCGCCACCACCGCGCGCCCTACCCGCCCCGGTGCACCGCTGCGCCCCGGCGCGCCAGCCCGTCCGGCTGCGCCTGCGGCAGAGGCACCGGCAGCACAACAGGCCCCCGCCGAGGAAGAAGTCGCCAAGCCAAAGGCAAACACGATCCGGACCATGACACCGGAGTCCTTTCAGGCATCGACGGCGGTTTCCGTTTGGATTGAAGAGCTTAACAGGTTCAAGGAAGACGAAGAACGCCTTGCCGTCTACCAGTTGAATCAGGAAAAAGCGGGCGATCTGGTCAACGAAATGATCCATGGGCTGTCGCGCACCAATGTTCAGGACGACATCATGGGGATGCTGCGCGCGATCTCCTACGGGCTAACGGTGGACAAGCAGGCACCCTCGGCGGCGATCGTCTGCTCGGAACGCATCAACAGTTTCGTCACCACTCTTGGCGCGCGGGATGTGCAGGATGGCAAGGGGCTGGACATTGATCTGGGCGATGGAAACAGCCGAAAGGCCTTTGCGCCGCGCATCGGGGCCGACAGTGCGGAAAGCCTGCCCGAGACGCCTCGCGCGGCAGCAACCGACACCTGGACCGACTGGGTCTTTGCGCTGGACTCGCTGTTCGTTGAGAATGCCAAAGACAGCGACGCGGGCACGGTGAATATCGAACAGAACATCAAACTTGGCAGCGTCCTGACCGAGCTGTCATCAGGAACGGAGCAGCCCTCGTGATCGAGATCAGGCCAGATCCCAAGCATCCGCATGGCGGCTTTGCCGAACTCACCATCTCTGGCGCTGTGGCCGAGGGTGACCCGGTGACGGTTGCGGTGTTCAACAGCTACCAGCAAAAGTGGCTCAGCCCCGAGGGGTGGCAGGCGAACAAGGCCGTCATTCCCGCCCGGTCTGCCACGCAAGACGGCGATGTGCTGCGGCTGATTGTCGGCCCCGAGATCGTCAATCAGATCGAAGAGGACACGCCCATAAGGGTCGAGGTCGGCGCGGGCAGTTGGGATACGTATTGGCCGGATGACATCAACGCCGGACCGGATGAGGCCATCATTGGCGGCATTGGTGGCACTGGCGCAACCCCGGAGGCCAAAGCGCCCACGGTGATGGTCGCCACGCCCGAGGCGGAGAGTTCGGAGTCCGAGCTTTCAGCAATGGAGACGCTTGACGAGGATCTGGAAGCCGAGGCGGAAGAAAAAAGCGCGACCGAGGAAGGCAGTGATGACGGTAAATCTCGCTCATTCGGCCTTTTTGCGGGCCTTGCGGCGCTGGTTTTGCTGCTCGTCGGCGGCGCATATTTCTTCCTAAGCGCATCAGACAACGCAGAGCCCGAGACCGCCGTCGTTGAGCCTGAACAGAATGCCCCCACAAATAACCCGTGCGAACAATCGCAGTTTGCGGAACTGTCGTCGCAGGGCTTCACCGCACTGGCGGGAAAGATACGCGAGTGCGGCAGCGCAATATCCCCTGACAACGCACTTGGCTTTGTCGAAAAAGCCGCCAATTCCGGCGATGCGGATGCGCTTGCGCTGTTCGGAACGCTCTACGACGCCACCGTGACCGACGACGTGATCGAGGGGCAGATCGGCCTGACCTTCCCCGATGAACCCTCGCGCGCGGCGGAGTATTATAGCCGAGCCGCCAGCGCAGGCTCGGAACAGGCGGCGACAAACCTGAATGCGGTCTGCAACCGGCTTCGGCTGAAATCCGACACCCTGTCCCAAAGCGCGCTTGAGGATTATTGCCAGTGAACCTGAGGAGCCCAAATATCATGCAACTCGCTTTGACATTCCGGCTTGCCTGCCTGACGGCGCTTCTCTGGGCCTTTGTTCCGGCGGATGCAGTGGCGCAGCAGCGTAAACCGCTGCTGCTGGAGGGCACTCAGACCATCTATCAACGCGTCCTGACCCGCCCCGGAACCACCGGGCATACGGCGGTGAACGGGCCCGTGCAGGTCACCTACCCCGCGTTCCAGCCGCTCTATGTGTTTGCGCGCGAAGGTGATTGGCTGGAGGTCGGACCAAGCCCCAACGCCGCGCCGGAAGGCTGGGTACAGGAAAATGGAACCGTCCCGTGGAAACAGAACATCGTCGGGGCGTTTACCAATTCAGCCGGGCGCAGCCGCCAGTTGCTGTTTGATACGCAGGGCGATCTGGACTGGCTGATGAATCACGAGGCACTGCGGGACATTCAGGAACGTCTGGTCGCCGAAGCCTCGGCCGGGGTCATCAACGGGGAAAACGGTGTGGTTTCGGTCGAACCGCAGGAATTCGTCAACATCAAGGATGAGCTGTATCTGATGCCGATCCTCGATTTCACCGAGGCGCTGCACCCGCTGACCTATGACGAAATCCTGATGATGCAGGTCGCGTCGGTCCCGAAACAGAAAGATACCTCGGGTGCGCAGGAACTGCAGGGCGGAACCTCGGCCTTCGACGTTGGCATCGTCTTTGTTCTGGACACCACGCAGTCGATGGAACCCTATATCGCCGCCACGCAGCGCGTGCTGCAAAACACCGTGCGCCAGATCGAAGGTACGGAAATCGGCGAGTTGGTAAATTTCGGCGTGATCGGCTTTCGCGACAACACCGAAGCGGTACCGGAACTGGAATACCGCACCAAAACCCTGATGGATGTCGACCGCCGCAGCGATCAAACGCCGATTCTCGCTGCAATCGGTCAGGCGACCAATGTGGCGCGGGCCAACTCTCCGGGCTTTAACGAGGACAGTCTGGCGGGGGTTGAGGACGCAATCGACAAGATCGACTGGGATCTGACCAAGGCGGATGGCGACAAGATTGATGCCCGCTACGTGATCCTTGTCACCGATGCCGGGCCGAAAGACCCGCGTGATCCGAACGCGCGGTCGGAAATCGGCACCGTTGAGCTGCAGAAAGACGCCGAGGGCCGGAACATCGTCATCATGACGCTGCATCTGAAAACCCCGAACGGGTCGGGCAACCACGCCTATGCCGCCGGAAAGTACCGCGAGTTGTCGCGCTTTGCCGGACGGGAATATTATTTCCCGATTGAGGGCGGTTCCGAAGAAGCCTTCGAAGGCGTGGTCAGCCGCGTTGTCACCGCCCTGACCGACCATGTGCGACTGGTGCGCGGCGAGAAAACCGTTCTGAACCCCGAAGAGGCCGGAGAAGGTCTGGTCGAACTGGGTCGCGCCATGCAGCTTGCTTGGCTGGGCGAGCAGAAGGGAACGCAAGCCCCCAGCGTGATCAAAGGCTGGCTGTCGAACCGCGCGGTCGAGGCCCCGGACCGTCTGGCCATCGAACCCCGCCTGCTTGTGACCAAGAACGAGATGGCTAGCATGGCAGAGTTTCTGGATAACCTTGTGCGCTTTGGCGAGACCGCGCAAAGCTCGGAACAATCGCTGGATTTCTTCTCGCAGGTGCGCGGACTGATCGCGGATATGGCGCAAAACCCCGACCTGCTGGTCAACGCTGATGCCGATACGCTGGGCGGCGCGATGGAATTCCTCGACCGCTTGCCCTATCAAAGCCAGGTTCTGGGCATGAGCGAGCAACGCTGGGCCGAAAGCGCCATGTTCCGCCGCAGCGTCATCGACGGCATGCGCCAGAAGCTGGCGCAGTACCGCAAATGGCTGTTCGACAGTTCGGTCTGGACACCGCTCTATGACGGAGCTCCGGATGGTGAACATGTCTTTGCCATGCCCTTCGATGTGCTGCCCTAGCTGATGGCTAAGACGCTGTTTCTGAGGGACGTTTCGGTCAGTCTGGCCGATCAGGACCGACGCTTTACGCTAAGCGTGCCTGCTTTTGATCTGACCTCGGGCGAGGCGGTCGGGCTGACCGGTCCAAGCGGTACTGGGAAGACTCTGCTACTGGAAACACTTGGGCTGCTGCGCAGACCGCTAGCCGTGGATCGGTTTCAGATCGCGTCACAGGAAGGTACGATTGATCTGGCCGGGGTCTGGGCCTCGGCGCAGATGCCCCCTGCCCTTGTGCGCGGAACGCAGTTTGGATTTGTGCCGCAAAGTGGCGGGCTGCTGCCCTTCCTGACCGTGACTGAAAATGTCGCTCTGTCCCAGAAAATTGCTGGAAAACCCGACCCGGAATGGTGTGGCACCCTATTGGATCGCCTTGGCATCGGCGACATTTCCGGGCTCTACCCCGGCGCGCTGTCCATCGGACAACGCCAGCGCGTCGCGATCTGCCGAGCGCTGGCGCATCGCCCCTCTTTCGTGATCGCGGATGAACCCACTGCGGCGCTGGACCCGGATGCCGCCGCGTCCGCTATGGGGCTGCTTATTGATATGGCCGCGTCGGACGGGGCTGGCGTGATCATCTCGTCCCATGATCTTGGCTTGCTGGACCAGTTCGACCTGCGGCGCGTGACATTGAATCTGATCAGCGAGCCCGGAGCCTCGACCGTTGTCAGCCAGTTGCAGGGCGAGACCCACGCCCTGCAAACACGAGACGCGTCATGAAGCTGATGTTCGACCTGGCCCTGCGCGACCTGCTGCGCCAGCGCACGCATCTGATCTGCAATGTCGCCATTTTGGCGGGCGTGCTGGTGCCGCTGATGGTGATTTTCGGGGCCAAGAACGGGATCTACGATGCCCTGATCGGCAGGCTTCTGAACGACCCAGCGACTCTGCGTATCGAAACCACTGGTAACAGCGCGTTTGTCGACAGCGACGTGGCCGAGGTCGCGGGCTGGGACCAAACCGCCTTTGCCACCGCCAAAACACGGTCGGTTTTCGATTTCGTCAACGTCCGCAAGCAGGGCGAGATTGCCAAGCGCGACGCAGTGCTTGTTCCGTCGGGAACCGGCGATCCGACCCTGCCGAAGGGCATGGAACTGGCGGCTGATCAGGCCGTCCTCAGCGCCAGCCTTGCACGCCAGTTGGATTTCACAGTGGGCGACACCGTGCAAATTTTCACGCAAGCCAGCGAGCGGAAACGGCAATTGATGCTGCCCCTGAACCTCGTGGCCATTCTGCCGGATTCCGCCCTGTCTGGCCGAACCATTCTGGCCGACATCGCCGTGCTCGATCTGGTCGAGGCGTTTTATGACGAATACGCCCTGCCCGATCACGGCATCACCGAAGGGCGGGATCTGAGCCTGCGTGTCCCGGAATTCGAAGGCATGCGTGTCTTCGCCCGCGACATCACCGAACTGGCCGAGCTTCAGTCAAAGATCGAGCAACGCTTCGGCGTCCAGACCGAGGCGCGCACGGCCGAGGTCAGCGGCGTCCTCAGCCTTGGGCGCAACCTGAATCTGGCGCTGATCCTGATCGCGGTTGTGGCCAGCCTCGGGCTGGCGGCGGCGCTGGTGTTCGGTTTTTGGGGCGAGGTCGCGCGTAAACGTCAAACTCTTGCGGCGCTGGCGCTGCTGGGCATCAGCCCGCGCCGCCTTTGGCTTTTCCCTGTCATTCAGGCGCTAGTCAGCGGCCTGCTAGGACTTGTTGTCAGCTTTGCCTTGTATCGGATCGCTGGGGCCGTTGCGGAAACACTGTTTGATAACGGGTTGACCGGGGAAAGCGGCCTGGTCGTTCTCAGCTTCGCGCAGACCGTCGCAATCATCGGGCTGACCTTGCTGTTTGTCGGCACATCCGCCTTTTTCGCCGCCCGCAGCGCCGCCCGGGTGGACCCGGCGGAGGTTCTGCGCGAAGGCGCGACCTGAATCAGCCCCCGCTTTTATGGGTGGGAAGGTTGTCGAAAATCTCTTCTTCGCTGTCGATCGGAATGCGGTTGTCACCCGGGAAATAGCTGGCCGAAATATAAGGCCGCTTGCGCCCGCCACCCGGTTTGTCCGCCGTTTCGACAAGCGAATACAGCACCACCTGCTGGCCGGTAAAATCTTGAAACGTCCCGACCGGAGCCTCGCCTTGATTTGGAACCGACTCCCAATGCCTCAGCAGATCAATCGCCTTAATGGATTCCCGACCGCCGATCAGGGTCACCCCGATGAAATCGCCGTCGGTTGAGGGGTTCGTCGTCCCACGGAACTGCGCACCAGGCAGCAGCGCGGAGAGGGCGGCATTTGCGTTAACCTGCCAAATGTCATGATCCGTCCCGATCAGAATGCCTCCGCCTCGCTGCGCCATGGCCGTTAATTGGTTGACAAGGATCGCCGCGCTCGACCCATTGCGGCCCGGAAAATTGGTCGTGGGATTGTGGCTGAAACTGCGAATTGCGAATGAGCCGTCCAGCATCAGGGTGCGATTTCCGGCCTGATAGAATTGTTGCAGGGCCTGCAGATCAGCCGAATTCATGCGTTTGCGCCGGTTCGCCACGTCGAGGATCACAATATCATACTGCCCGCCGCGCATGGCGGCTGCCAGACCACCCCCCGAAAGGTTCCTTGTATAGGTGACAGCGAAGACCTTGCCATCCCCGTACTGCCCCAGATAATCGGCCATTTTCTGACGGTGCCGGGAAGTGAAATCCCGGCCAATATCCGGCATTCCGCTGAACCACAGCACACGGGTGGTCTGGTTCGGGCTCTGGTGCTGGGCAAAGGCCGCCGCTCCCAAGGCAAAAAACAGAAGGACGGCAAACAGGGACCTGAAGGATTGGCTGAACCGCGACACGAACGTACTCCACACTCAATATCCGGTCACTATAGCGCAATTGAAGGCCCCGCAAAGTGACGAAAACTATCACCCCGAACGGATTGACCAGCGCCTGATAATCCGCAACTCTGACAGGATGTATTGCAGGTATCTGGCGGTTATTGTGAGCGTTTATGTCTTTTAAATCCGTAATTTCCGTCGCTCTGGCCAGTGCCGGTCTGATCGGGCTGGCCGGTGTGGGAACGGCCCTTATCCTGCAGGCCTGCGCGTTGGACATTCCGCTGCTGCGGCACCTGTCCCAGTGCCCCAAGCCCGAGGAATTGGCGACGGTCGAACGCCTTGCCACCTCGGGCGCGTATAACGAGGAACTGCACCGCCGGATATTTCAGTTGGAACGCGAATTGGCCGCCCTGCAATGCGTCAAGGCCCCGCCGGATGCGACTGGACCGTTGAATGACGAAGGCTGGGACAACGCTGATCTCACGATGCTCTACGGCTGCTGGGCGCTGGATACGACCTATCGCACCCGCGATGTCGATACCGGAGACATCCGCACCTATCGCGACTGGCAAATGTGTTTCGATACAGAAGGCAACGGCAAACAGATCATGCGGTCCGACGATGGGATCACCTGCGAAGGGCCCGTGCAGGCGCAGTTTTCCGAGGGTCGGCTTGACCTGCTGGAGCCGGGAAATCTGCCGTGTCAGGACAACGGGTATATTCACCAGCGCCAAATCTCGTGCGTCCCCGCACCCGGCGGCAAAGCCACCTGTGACGCGGTGCAGCCGGAAACCCGTGGTGAGGCCACGGTCGGGTTTCAGCGCGCGCTTTAGGTCCGAAGGCCCACTCCAAGCGGCGCTTTGCCGGATTGGTCATATGGCATAGAATTGCATCACGTATTTGGGTGGCGAAAGGCCTTTGAGCCTGCCCTGGCGTCTCTCTGCAGGTGGGTGCGGCACGTGTCCCCATGCAACGCCGCCAACGGACGTGACCGGAGCTGACATGGTTAACGCATACAACTTCAGCGGATTTCTAGCTTTCGTGTTTTTGCTTGCGGTTCCGGTGGCTGCAATCCTGGGGGTGATTGTCAAAGCGCGTTATCGAAAGGCGATCAAACGAGAGATGATGGCCCGATCAGGCGCGCCGGAATCTGCGTTCGACGTCCCACAAGCGATACGCCCGAACAGGTCGACTCTTGAGTTCGACGTCTCTCCAGCGGTTCAGCGCCTGCCTTTCAGGTTTGGGCTTGCGTGTCGCTATCTGGTGTCCGGCGTGGTGTTTGCCATCGTGATGGTAGTGATCCTTTTCGTCCTCGACGGGATCGCGTTTCTTCCGTTCCGCTTTACCGTAGTAGTCGTGTCATTTTCGTTTCCGGTGTTGATCATGGCGCTCTACGTGGCTGGCCTGCGGTGGTACTGGGTCTTCCTGTTCGGCGTGTTCTGGATGTTTGTGCTCAACCTAATCGCTCCCCAGAGCACAGGTTTGATAGGCATGTTTGTCGGACCAGCCGTTATCATGTCGCTGATTGTTGGCAATCCGCACCTAAGAACAACAGCAATTCCACTTTTTGTGGTCGCCGTTTTTCTTGTTGTACCATTCGTTTTTTCACTGAATGTACTTTACGTCCTGATGATCAGCGGAGTTTTGGATTTTCTGCTTTTATTCGTTCCAGTACAACTCGTAACCGTTTTCTACGGCCTCATCGCTTTGGGAGTTTCACTTGCCGTTGGAATCGGATGCGCGTTGATAGCCGTGCGATTTGTTGCCCGGGCATCAGTTGGATCAAGCGAATTGACCATGCAACTTGATCTTCTTTGGTTGTTCCAGACAATCTGGATGATCGGGCTGGCGTGGAATACAAGCGGTCTATTGGCTCTTTCCTTTATCCTCGCCTTCGTGGCTTACCGGGTAACGCTGCGCCTTCTACGCCCAACCTCCGGTGCAACAGATGTAAACTTGCTCCTCCGTGTTTTCGGACAACGGCGGCTGCAAACCTCGCTCGCCCGTGGGCTGCTTCTGGATTGGCGTAGGACGGGCCCGATACTGTTGGTCGGCTCCGCCGATCTCGCTACTGAAACGCTCGACGCACCCGAGCTTTCGGCGTTTCTGCGGCGTCGCCTGCGGGACATCTTTATCGAAACACCCGAAGACCTGAAACAGACCGAGGCCGAAGGCAATACCCGGCTCAGCGATGGGTTGTTTCCGATGCGGGATTTCTATTGCCGGGACAACAGTTGGCGGCCCACAGTCCTTACTCTGATGAGCCACGCGCAGCGCGTACTGATCGACATGCGCGGGTTCGAGCAGTCCAACACAGGCATTCAGTTCGAAATCATGGCACTGGCCCAGCGCGTTCCGGCCGACAGGATTATCGTGCTGGTCGACAAGAAAGCACTGCAGGATGTCCAGGCCCTGTTCGCGGATATCTGGTCCAAGTCGGGTAACCCTCAGGGCGCGGATACGCTGCGGTGCATGGTTCAGAACTAGTCATGCCTCCAAAGTTTTAAGTGACACCCGGATCGTTCGTCCCCTAATGTCCCGGGATGGCTGAGCAAACGGAGGTCACATGAACGGCGCGGAAACTCTGGTCAAAACCTTTCTGCAAAGCGACGTGGATACGGTTTTCGCAAATCCCGGCACGTCCGAGATGCATTTTGTCGCCGCGCTGGACGATCACCCTCAGATGAACTGCGTACTGTGCCTGTTCGAAGGCGGCACGACCGGGGCCGCCGATGGATATTATCGCATGAAGCGCGATGTTGCAGGCACGCTGCTGCATCTGGCGCCGGGCTTTGGCAATGCTTTTGCCAACTTGCACAATGCCCGCAAGGCGAGTTCAGGCATTGTGAATGTGGTAGGGGATCACGCGACGCGCCACTTGCGCCACGAAAGCCCCTTGAAAGGCGATATCGTTGGTATCAGCCAGTCAATCAGCCATTGGACCCGCGTGTCGGATCACGCCACAAGTGTTGCTGAGGACGGAGCTGCCGCAATCCGCGCAGCACGATCTCGAAATGGGCAAATCGCCACGCTGATCCTGCCCGCCGACACTGCCTGGGACCCTGCCACCGGCCCGGCGACGGCCAGTGCCCTGCCGCAGCTACATCGCCCATCCATTGAAGAGGTTGAGGCCACCGCCGCGCGCCTAACGACCCCGGGTGCTGTGTTAATGATCGGTGGGCCCGCGCTGTTTGGACCTCTGCGCGTGCTGGCGGGTCAAATTTCCGCCGCGACCGGGTGCCGCCTGCTGGCCGATACGCTGATCCCGCGCATATCGAAGGGGGCAGGAACGGCCCGTCTGGACCAGCTTGTGTATCCGATCACGCCCAAGATCGCGCAACTGGAACAGACCGAGTCGATTACCCTGCTGGGCACCGACAGGCCGGTCGCCTTCTTTGCCTATCCGGAAAAGCCCAGTACGCCCGAGCCCGCCGGTTCTTCGATAACCAGCCTGTGCAGCCCTACGGACGACATCGAATGGACGATTCAGGCGCTGGCGGATGCGGTCGGCGTGTCGGACAAAACCCAGCCGGAAACCTTTGCGCTGAACCTGCCCGACATTCCGACCGGAGATCTGACCCTTCCAAAGGTCGGTCAGGCGCTGGCAGCTCTGATCCCCGAAAACGCGGTTATCTGCAATGAATCCGTCACGTCGGGGTTTCATGTCATGCCGCCAACCGCCACGGCGCGCCCGCATGAGGTACTTTCCGGCACCGGTGGTGCGATCGGGCTGTGCCTGCCCTGCGCGACCGGGGCGGCGATTGCCTGCCCCGACAGAAAGGTGATTGCGCTGACCGGTGACGGGTCGGCGATGTATACGCTGCAATCCTTGTGGACGATGGCGCGGGAGAACCTTGATGTCACCGTGGTTGTGTTCGCGAACCGGGGTTATCAGATCCTGCGCGATGAGCTTGCGAATGTCGGGGTCGAAAGCTATGGCCGCAACGCGCAGGCGATGTTCGATGTGGAAAATCCGTCCTTGGACTGGGTTGCCCTCGCCAAAGGCCACGGCGTTCCGGGGGTGCGGGCAGAAGACATGGACAGCTTCGTCAAAGCCTTATCCGCCGGGCTTTCCAGCGACGGCCCCTCGCTGATTGAGGTCGTGTGCCCTCCGGCCTGACAACCGGATCACCCTGCGATGACATTCGTGACGGACACCGTCTGTGACACCGACGACGCGAACTCGTCATTGCCGTCGAAATAGGCCGTTGCAAAGGCGGTCTCGTTCGGCCCAACTACCCCTTCGATCACGTGCTCAAACGTCGATCCGGGCCCCAGCGGGCGGCGAATCCAGACCGGGTCTGCGCCGGGCAGGACGACGTGGAAGTCCAGATCCTCTCCACCTATGTCGGGCGTCACCGCGCCGAACAGCCGAATGCCCATACCGGGGGCGAGGTTGATCGAGAGGTCGATCTTTGTGCCGCGTTTCGGCTGGTACACGATCTTGGTCGCCCCCCAGCGATCCCAATAGTGGTCCCGTTGCATCCACGCGTCGATGATCACCGGGAAATCGCCGCCGCATTTGGCATCGAGCATGGCATCGTCAAGCTCTGCCCGAACGCTGAACACACCGCGCGACTTGCCCGGAATGCGCATCTGGGTCGGGCGGATCGTCAGCCGCGCACCGGGCACCATGTTGCGGGGCGCGATGAAGACGTCCTCGGCATAAGGCCCGTCATTCGTGACCGAGACCAGCCGGTCCAGCGGCGGCAGCGGGCTGTTTTGCACGACCTCTTCCCGAAAGACATTCTGCTGCGTCCAGTCATTGTCCGGGTTTCCGTCATTCGAGGCCCCCGATACGGGATCGAGATCCGCGATCTCGGCCCTGAGGCACATATGCGCGTCCTCGACATTTTCGACGAACATGGGAAACGCGATCACGACCTCGGCGTCCGGGCCGATACTGTCGATCACCTGCGGGGCGAACGGCATGTCATTGTCGAACGGGTCATTGGTCCAGTCGCCATTGCCATAGGGGATGCGGGCACGCAGATGGACCTCGACATTGCGGGCCTCGGCATCGCCGAAATTGTGGACCCGGACCAGAACCTGATGTTCCAGCGGGTCATCGCCTGCGCCGGGAATGCGGAAATATTCGATCCCCTGCGGGTCCTGCTGATCGGGGAAATCGCCGATCTCGCCCGAGGTGAAATCGCCCGGCAATAGGACCGCGATATCGGGGCTCTGCCACTCGGGCACCTGACTGTCGAACCCCACATCAACCGCTGGCCCACGCTCCCACTCGACCCGGACCTTGGCCATCCAGATGGTGCGGGCGGCAAGGCCCACCTGAACCAGATGGACAAGCGTGTATTGCAGCCCCACTTCGGCGAGCGCATCATGCGTGCCCACATCATAGGTCGTTCCCGGCCCGGACCCGCCGGTGATCTGTGGATTGCGCACGCTGTCGTCGATCAGGTGCAACTGTCGGCGATAGCGGGTCAGCACGCTATGGCCGGTCTCGCCTTCATCCTCTGGCGTGTCTGGATCGTCCACGCCAACCCCGTAGCGGGTGCTGTCGCGCGGATCGATGGCGTTGAGCATCACCACCCGGGGCGGCGAAAGCTCTTGCGAGAACTGATCGCCCGGTCCACGCAATTCAAGCAGGTTGAATTGCGTGCTGTCCTCACCCAACCGCAACAGCGCGGCGGGTCCCATGCGGAACTCGTCCTGGACGTCCAGAAAATCCCGCGCCATCTGCGCCAGATTGTCCCTTTCCAGCGGGTCCCAGCCTTCGATATTGACCAGCACGATGTCTTCGTCGATCTCGTCGCCATCGCGGGGTCGGGTGAAATCTATGATCGAGCCAACGCCCAGCCACCCCGCGATCAGCTTGTGATAGCTTGAGAAATGCGGCAGCGCGAGGCTGGACGACGCCATTGGGTCATAGGCCCCTGCATAGTCCAGATCATCGCGGTCCTGGCTTTGTTGATACTGATCGGAAAAGGCCAGAAGCGAATGCCCGATTTCATGCGCCAGCGTCGCCGCGTCCGACAGGTGCCGGTCGGGGTTCGACAGATCGCTGAACCTCAATCGCGTCACCATCATCCCGCGCGTGTTCGGAATCTGCATCGCCTTCAACGTGCGGGTCGGGTCCTTGTCGCTGTATTCTTCGGGCATGTCATCCATGGCAAGAATCGGGGCCGAGGCCCGCAAACGGCGTTTATCAGTACCGTTGTCGTCAATGTCGGGATCAAATGCCGGGCCGACAAGACCGCCATAGCGCCTGTAGACCGGCATGATCATATAAACATTGATCAACTCGAACAGGTTGCATTCGATGGCGCTAAGCCCGTCACAGTTGAACAGCGTGTTGGCCCGGTCGATCCGGGTTTGCAGGTTGCCACCACCGTCGCGGATGATGGCGTCGATCATCCGCGTATAGGTCAGATCAAACAGGATATGGGCCTTGTCCAGCGTTGGCCCGCCCGAACTGCTCCGCTTGGTTTCCTCGCCGATGAAAGGCGTGGCGCTGTCCATTCCGATCTTCGACAGGCCCTGTTGCGAGGCGACCTCGATCCGCGACTGGTCGGTGTCGTTGTTGCTTTCCTTGTTCCGCGAATAGGCATAGTCCTGCGACAAGCGTATATCGACGGTCATCTGGTTGCCCGCAACGCTGACTTGCGGGGCCTGAAAGCGGCCAAGGTCGAATTGCCCGGTCGATGAGTTGTAGATGCCCCCTTGCGAGGCCATCGCATGGGCCAGCGCGATTGAGATATAGCTGGCGAAATCCGAGACATCGCCAGTGACGGACATATCGAATTCCCCGTCAATCGCGACGAGGGTGCCCAATTCGCCCATGACGAACAGGTTCGCAAAATCCACTAGATCGACCTGAGGCGACCCGCCGCTACCTGCAAAAAAGAACGTCACGCTCAGACTGCCCCAGCCTTCGCCGTCATCGTGCCAGACCACCTCTGGCCGCTCAAAAGGCTGGTCTGTGGCGGCGCTCATCATCTCTTCCAGAATATCGGCAATCTGGTCGAGCACGCCGGGGATCGCCTCGACATTCGGGATCACGACGGTTTGCGATCCGCTGAGTGCCGAGTTGTTTGCGTTGGTATTGAACGCGCCTCCGCTCCGGTCGGTGCCGGATAGCGAAAAGCTTCGGCCCGGAGCGCCCCCGCCGCTGAATTCAAGGGAATAGCCGGTTGTGCTTTCGGGTATCTGGACCTTGATGCAGGCCGCCGGGAATTCGATATCGAACTGCGTGTTCACGGTCGGGATTGCCGTGAAGGTTTCCAGTGTCAGGCGTTCATCGCCGTCAAAGCGCAACATTCCGTTCGCGGGCAAAGTCGCTTCGGCGATGATCCCGCCCGGAATGTAGCCGGTGTTCCAGAAGTCCCTGAACGGGCGGTCCAGCACAACCGGTGGGCCAGAATAGGCCGTCGGCGTGTCCCGGCCAAAGACCCGGAAACTGACATCAACGTCATTTGCCTCGCGGTCGTCGGAATAGGACACTTCGGCGTAGTATGAGCGGACAAGCTCCAACGCCTCGTCGAAATCGGGATGATCGAAATACTCGGTGATCGTGCCCCGGAAATCGCCCTGCCCGGGTTCCAGAACCGGGATGATCAGCACGCGAACAGGCCCGGTCTGAACGCCGCCGCGCGACCAGATCACCGGCGATTCCTGCCCCATATAGACACGCCCGCCCGAATTGCTTTGCAGTTCGAGGTCAAGGCTGGGTAGCACGGGCGTTGGGTCCACCTCCTCTAGCCCGCCATCGGGGGCCAGCAGCAGAATGGTGTCGCTTTCGCGCGCAAAAAGCGGCGTCGTGCCGCGTGACAGGTTGAGCGTGGACAGCGGCTTCAGGGTTTCCGCCGCAAGCAGGGTAAGCTGGCGGCCATCATCCGACAGCGCGGCCATGGACCGGCCCGCCTTGCGCACGGCGGCAATGCCAAAGCCCAGGTCCTGAGCGCACGGCCCCTGTCCCGGATCGCAGATATTCTGCACGATGATCGACGACCCGGCCTGCACATAGACAAAGCACCCGTCCGAGTCGCCATCGTCGCCCGGTATACATGTCTCAGGCGGTTCATCGGGACGTCGCGGCGGCACGCGGCCCCCGCCGTCGTCTTTCGGCGGCTCCCGGTCGTCGGACGTGCAGCAGCAGGGCTTTTTGGGCGGACGGTGATCTGGGTCCGGGGTCGGATCACGGTCAGGCCGCGTAGGATCATCGGAAGGGTCGCAGGCGGTCTCCCTGCGGTTCACATCGACCCGGCGCAAGGTGCCCGAGCCCGGCTCCATCACCAGAACCTCATCCCGTTTCCCGCGCAACAGCCGAGGTGGACGCCGGACGCTTTCGCGAGAGACAATCCGCCCACTGTCACGGCCAAATACGGCAAGTCCCGGCGGCTCCAGCCCCGAGGCGGCGGTCGCAAGGACCAGCCTGTGCCGGGTGGCCACGAAATCGCGGACCGGCAGGGAAATTTCGAGAACACACTGCGCCTTGTCCCCACGCGCCCGGTGAATGGACCAATCCCCGCACGGGGTCTTACACAGGGCAAAGATCGCCCCATCCGGCGCGATGGACAAAGCGCGCGCCCGCGATGGCAGATCAATGCAGACCGGATCGCATCCTGATGCCTCGGCGCTTAAATCCAGAATGGCGATGCCCGTCCGGGTCGCTGCGACCAGCGTTTTTGCATCGTCTGACAAAGCAGCAAGGCCTCCGGCAGCCGCCAGAATGTCCTTCGGCGTGTTCAGGTTCCGGCGTTTGCAGGACGTCCGTTTTGCAGGTTTTCGTTGTGCGGTATGTTTAAAATGATCTTGCAACGTGGAGCCCCCCGCTGCTGAAAAATGGGAAAATAGTGCCTCCTGCATAGCACATTTCGACGGTTTCCGGGCCCGTAACTGCCCCAAACCCGCGCAATCGGCACAAATCCACCCATGGTTGAGCAGAAATTGACGGCGGTGTGACAGGGCGGGTTACGAGGTAGATCCGTGATCCTGCTTGATCATATCGGCGGCTTTCTCGCCGATCATGATCGACGGCGCGTTGGTGTTCGAGGAATTGACCCTCGGCATGACAGATGCGTCCGCAATCCGCAGCCCCTCGATCCCGTTGAACCGCAACCGGGGGTCCAGCACCGCCTGCGCATCACCGCCCATCCGGCAGGTGCCGGCGCAATGATGCGAGGTTTTGGAATGGGTGCAGATGAAATCGAAATACTCCTGATCGGTGCGCACATCGGGGCCCGGCAGGCGTTCGGCAAGGATAAAAGGCTTCAGGGCGTCCTGCGCCAGAATGGTCTGCACCAGTTTCAGACCCCGAATGGACATCTCGCGGTCGTAAGGGTCGGCCAGATAGTTGGGGTCGATCAATGGCATTGTCTCACGATCTGCGCTTTGCAACCGCACGGTGCCGCGCGACCGTGGCCGCAGGAAACACGCGTTCAGCGTGACCCCGCCGTTTGGCATCGCCTGAACCCCCGCCTCGATGCCGGTGCCCAGCCCCAGATGCATCTGAATGTCCGGCGAGCGCGCCTCGGGATCCGCGTACCAGAACCCGCCCGTTTCAAACAGGCTGGAGGCCACGGGACCCTTGCGGGTGAATAGGTACTGCAATCCGGCAAGGGCCGAGAATGGCAGCCTGGCAAAGCGGTCATAGGTGTGCGGACCGGTCACCTCGCAGATCGCATAGAGGTCCAAATGGTCCTGCAGGTTTTCGCCGACCTGCGGCTGATCGTAGACAGTCTTGATCCCAAGGCTTTCCAGATGCTCCGTCGGGCCGATCCCGGACAGTTGCAACAAACGTGGAGAGCCGATGGCCCCCGTGGACAGCACAACCTCTTTCGACGCGCTGATCCTCTCACCGCTCAGCATCTCGACCCCGCGCGCCCTGCCCTTGTCCACAACGATGCGGCGGACCTGAGCGCCCGTTCGCACCATCAGGTTCGGACGGCTACGGTTTGGCGCGAGGAACGCCATCGCAGCAGAAGACCGCCGCGCATTGCGCTGGGTCAGTTGGTAGTACCCCGCACCGTCCTGCTTCGCGCCATTCACATCGCGTGTTTCGGGGATGCCGACCTGCCCGGCGGCTTTGATGTAGGCGTCGCAAATTGGTAAGGGCGCGGCTGGCATCGAAACGCCCAATGGCCCGCCTTTGTCGTGGAACGCGTTGTCATAGGTGTCGTTGTCTTCGGACTTTTTGAAATAGGGAAGGACATCGGCATAGCTCCAACCTTCGCACCCCATCTGCCGCCACTCGTCATAATCCTGCGCGGCGCCACGGGTGTAAATCTGGGCGTTTATGGCAGACCCACCGCCGATCACCTTGGCCTGCGTGTAGTTGAAAACCTTGTTCTGCATGTGCTTCTGCGGAACCGTTGACCAGCCCCAGCTACCAATGCCCTTGGTCATCTTGGCAAACCCGGCAGGCAGGTGAAAAAACGGATGGCGGTCGGTCGAACCGGCCTCGAGCAGCAGCACCGAGGCCGAAGGTTCTTCGGACAGACGCGCGGCGATGACCGAGCCTGCCGAGCCGCCGCCGATCACGATGAAATCGTATCCCTCAGGCATCCCGCTTGCCCTCAGAGTATCCTAGCCGCACGCGGCCCGTGTCATGGGATGATCCGCATCTCTGTCTCGGGGTCGAAGGCCACCGCCTTTTCCATGTTCACTGCAAAGGGGAAGTCCTGCCCCGGCGCGACCTCGGCATCCGAGCGCATGCGGGCGATCACGTCCTGCCCCCCCAGCATCATGGACACAAACGTATCCGAGCCCGCGGGTTCGGTAACCACGATGCGGTTGGTCATTGAGGCGATGTTCGACGATTTCCGATCCGCTCCATCCATATCCGTGATGGTTTCGGGGCGGATACCCAGCAAAATCTCGCGCCCGTCCCAAGCGGTCAGGTTGTCCTGACTGAACGGCAGTTGCGCCATCGACCCGTCGTGCAGCGCGACCTCGGCATGTGGTCGACCATTCAGAACCGCCACGCGGGCGGACACGACATTCATCGCGGGCGAGCCCATGAAGGTTGCGACGAAGATATTGGCGGGCGTGTCATAGATTTCCTGCGGTGTGCCCAGTTGCTGCACATAGCCACCGTTCATCACCGCGATGCGGCTGGACAGGGTCATCGCCTCGATCTGGTCATGGGTCACGTAGACGATGGTGGTCCCAAGGTTCTGGTGGAGTTTCTTAATCTCGGTCCGCATATCGACGCGCAGCTTGGCGTCGAGGTTGGACAGAGGTTCGTCGAACAGGAACACATCCGGATTGCGCACCAGCGCCCGGCCCATCGCTACACGCTGACGCTGACCGCCCGAAAGCTGCCCCGGTTTGCGGTCCAGGAGCTGTTCGATCTGCAGCAGCTTGGCGACCTCGGCCATCGCCTTGTCGCGGTCCGCCTTGGGTACGCCGTGCATCTCAAGCCCGAAGGTGATGTTCTGCCCAACGGTCATATTGGGGTAAAGAGCATAGCTCTGGAAAACCATCGCAATGTTTCGGTTCGACGGGTGGACCCCGTTCATAACCTGATCCTTGATGCGGATCTCGCCGCTGGTGATTTCCTCCAGCCCGGCGATCATGTTCAGCAAGGTGGATTTGCCGCAGCCCGACGGACCGACCAGCACCAGAAACTCGCCCTCCTGCACCGATATATCGACCTTGTGCAGAACCTCGACCGCCCCATAGGATTTGGTCGCGTTGTCTATGTCCAGAAAACCCATCAGGTCTTATCCTTTCACCGAACCCGCCATCAGGCCGCGGACGAAGTATCGACCGGCCACGATGTAGACGAGCAGAGTTGGCATGGCCGCCAGTATGGCGCCTGCGAAATGAACGTTGTATTCCTTAACACCGGTTGACGACTGCACCAGATTGTTCAGCGCCACCGTCATCGGCTGGCTATTGGCATCGGCGAACGAGGCCCCGAACAGGAAGTCGTTCCAGATGTTGGTGAACTGCCAGATGATCGACACCACCGCGATTGGCCCGGAACTGGGCAGCAGGATACGCCAGAAAATCTGGAAGAACCCCGCCCCGTCGATTTGCGCGGCCCGGATCAGCTCGGTCGGGAACACGGCGTAGTAGTTGCGGAAATACAGCGTGGTAAAACCAACCCCATAGACCACATGCACCAGCGCCAGACCCCAGGTCGAACCGGCCAGACCGATAATGCCCAGCATCCGCGCCATCGGGATCAGCACGATTTGGAACGGAATGAAGCAGGCAAACAGCATCAGACCGAACAGGATGGTGTCGTACTTGAAGCGCCACTTGGTCAGCACATAACCGTTCAGCGCGCCTAAAATGGTCGACACGATCACCGCCGGAACCACCATCTTGATCGAGTTCCAGAAGTAAGGTTTCAACCCGGTCGGATCGACACCGATCTGGGCCGAGTTCCATGCCTTGAACCATGGCTCAAGTGTGAAGACCTGCGGCAGGTTCATCATGCCGCCGCCGGTGATTTCCTCCAGCGGTTTGACCGAGTTCACCAGCATCACGTAAAGCGGCAGCAGGTAGAACAAGGCGAACAGCAGCAGCACCAGATAGATCAGCGTACGCGTGACGCGTCCGGTGCGGATTGCGGTATCTTGCGAGGCTTGTGACATCAGCGTTTCTCCCGCAGTTCTGCGTACAGGTACGGGATCATGATCGCCGCGATGGTCATCAGCATAATCGTGGCCGAGGCCGCACCGATCCCCATCTGGTTTCGCGTGAACGTGTAGGAGTACATAAAGGTCGCGGGCAATTCGGTTGCCCGGCCCGGCCCCCCTCCGGTCAGGGCGATCACCAGGTCAAACGTCTTGATCGCAAGGTGGCTGAGGATCACAAAGGCCGACAGGAACGCTGGCCGAAGCTGAGGGATGATGATCCGCCGATAAAGGTTCCAGTTCGACGCCCCATCCATCTGCGCCGCGCGCAGGATTTCGTTGTCGATTCCGCGTAATCCGGCCAGAAACATCGCCATGACAAACCCGCTGGTCTGCCAGACGGCTGCCATAACCACCGTATAGATCGCGTAGTCGCGGTTCTTGATCCAGTCGAATTCGAAACCGGTCCAGCCCCATGTGTGCATCACGTTCTCAAGACCGATGCCGGGGTCCAGAAACCACTTCCACGCGGTGCCGGTCACGATGAAGCTCAGCGCCATAGGATAGAGGTAAATCGGGCGCAGCAGCCCTTCACCACGGATTTTCTGATCGAGGAATATCGCCAGACCCAAACCAATGCCGGTGCAGATCACGATATAGAGCCCCGCGAAGATGCCCATGTTGATCAGCGAGGTTTCCCAGTGACTTAGCCGCCAAAGCTTATCGTAGTTTTCCCAGCCGACCCAGCCAAACGAGGGCAGAATCCGGCTGTCGGTAAAGGACAGGTAGACCGAAAACAGAATGAAGCCGTAAACAAAGACCAGCATCATCGCCAGCGACGGTGACAGGACCAGTTTGGGAATCCAGTTCTGAAGGCGTGTCTTGAAATCCGCGTCGGCTGAAACAGCCATGGCGCGCCCTCCTCGTTCCAGAGTTGTTGTTTTCGGGGCTTATCCTGCCCCTGTGGGACAGGGCGGCCAAGCAGCTACCCTGTCGATAGGATCACATCAGGATCACTTGGCGATCGAAACGGCGTCCACCAGTTCGGTCACGGCAGTTTCGCTGTCATACTCACCGTTAAAGTGAGCCGTAACAACGTCATAGACCGCGTTCTTCACCGAAGCCGGGGCCGCGTGGCCATGCGCCATCGAGCCGAACAGGTTGCCCGAGGATGCGGCTGCAGCCAGATCCTTCATGCCCTGCTGACCACATGCGTCCAGATCGCTGCCATCAACATCGGTACGTGCCGGGACCGAGCCCTTCACCTTGTTGAACGCAATCTGGAATGTCGGCGACAGGATCGCGCTGGCCAGTGCGGCCTGTTCAGCCGAAACCGAACCGCCCTGATCGAACATCATGAACTGGTCAGCGTTAAATGTGACCTGATCCTGCGTGCCGGGGAAGCGGAAGCAAAGGAAGTCCTCGCCGGGCACTTTACCAGCACCCAGGAATTCACCTTTGGCCCAGTCGCCCATCATCTGGAAACCGGCCTCGCCATTGATCACCATTGCGGTTGCAAGGTTCCAGTCGCGGCCCGAGAAGTTCTCATCAACGTTGTCGCGGATGAAGGCCATACGATCGAAGGCTTCTTTCATCGCGTCACCGCCAAGGGCTCCTTCGTCCAGATCAATGAACGCCGCCTTGTAGCCGTCCGGCCCCAGCGTTGACATCGCAACCGCGTCGAAAATCGTCGCGTCCTGCCACGCCTGACCGCCATGCGCGATCGGGGTGATACCAGCCGCCTTCAGCGCCTCGACCGCTGCGACGAATTCGTCCCAGTTGGTCGGCTGCGCGATACCATTTGCATCCAGAACGGCCTTGTTGGCCCAGACCCAGTTGGTCGAATGCACATTCACCGGTGCCGCAACCCACTTGCCATCGCTCTTGGCAAAGGCTTTCAGCGCATCCGGAACAACATCATCCCAGCCTTCTTTGGCCGCAACCTCGTTCAGGTCAGCCAATGCGCCCTGATCTGCCCAGTCCAGAATGTCGAAACCCAGCGCCTGAACAGCCGTCGGCGCGTTCCCGGCAGTGACACGTGCACGCAGCACGGTCATCGCCTGTTCGCCGCCACCGCCCGCGACGGGCATGTCGGTCCAGCCGATACCCTGACCGGACAGGTCATCCTTCAAAACGTTCAGCGCCGCCGCTTCACCGCCCGAGGTCCACCAGTGCAGAACCTCGACCTCTTCGGCTTGCGCCATGCTTGTCGTGCACAGAAGCCCTGCCACAATCAGCGATTTCGTCTTGATTAGATTGCGCATTCTTGTTTCCTCCCTAAATGCGTATTTTGTTTATCGGCCCCTTTTTATGAGGGTACCTTTTCTTGACGTGCGGCCAGCATGGCATTCGGTCGATACCGTGTCCATACTAATGGATTAATGTCGAAGCCCCCCTCAGCCCCATGTCGCCAAATCTCCAGCCGCGAACTGACGGCTTGTCTCCTCAGATGGCAATTGGGGGGTATTCATCCGGTCGGGTGTTTGATCACACCACTCCCGCTTTTGCGTACCGGGCAAAGTCAAGGCAGGCATACGGTTTCACACTCCAGACCGCTAATGGGGCACTGTTAGCGCTACCATGCCTCTATGTAAAGGCCTATTTTACTGTTCCCGCCAAAACACCCGGCAAATCCACGTCAAATGCCATGACTTGTGTAGTTGGGGCGTCGCGGGCGGCCGTGGCTGACTGAATCAGCCACCCGACCATTCAAGGGTCGGGGCACGGCGCGAATAACAAAGTCCACTTTATAGGATTCGTCTTGAAGCAATGCGATCCGGGCGTGGGCCCGGATCGACCTGGAAGTCACGGCTATTACTGCGCGGCAACAGGATGTGCGTGCGTACACGCCCGCCCCATGGCATCTACATGGCGATGATCGGTGCCGCAGCACCCGCCCATAACCCGCAGGTTGGGAAGAAGGCCCATCAGCTTGCGATAATCCTCGCCCAGTTCGGTCGGGTTGCCGTCGTCCAGCACCTCGCTTTCATCCAACTCGGCATGAGACATGCGCGAGGCGTTTGCCCGAACCCCGCCGATACGTCCAATCCAGTCGCTGCCATCCTGCAGCACATGCGCAAAGTGGTCGGGGTGCGCGCAGTTGACCATGAAATAGATCGGATAGCCGCCGGTGGCCGCGTCGACCTCGCGAATGGCATCTGCCAGCGTTTGACCGGTGGCAAGCTTGCCATCCGTTTCGACGGTAAAGGCTATGACCACGGGCACGCCTTGCGCCTTGGCGGCCAGCGCAATTCCTGTGGCCTCGGGCGTGTTGTTCATCGTGATCGCCGTGACCATATCCGCCCCGGCCTTGGCCATGACCGCGATCTGGGGCGCGTGATAGGTCTGCGCCTGGGTTGCGCTCATCAGCTCGCCCGGCACATACCCGTCGCCCCGGGGTCCGACGCATCCACTGATGACCAGCGGCGAGACGGTGTCTTCGTGGCGGTTGCGCAGCGTGCGCATCAGATAGATCGCCTCGGCGTTGATCTTGTCCAGATCGGCGTCGCTGTAGCCCAGCTTTCGCGCCCAGTCGCGGCTGGACCGCCATGTCGGGCTTTCCAGAATGAACCCAAGCTGGTGCGCGCGCGCGACAGCGATGTGGCGCTCGAAATACTCGGTCAGCGCCCGCCGTCCGTCCTCGGTTTCCAGCAACACGAAGGACGCAAACAGCGGCAGATCAATGCCGTCATGAAAGATCAGTGTGGTTTCAATTCCGCCATCGGTCAAAAAGTAACCCTCAGTGGCCAGCGGCAGGACCGGGGTCGTAACAGAATCTGACATAATCTATCTCCATTGAAATGTGTCGATCCGTCAGCCCTAGGTCGATTTCCGCTGCGCTGCTGGGAGACAGCGGGGAGAAAACCGGGATATTGCAGGGTTTTTCAATCCCGGTATGCTTGAACGACGGATTTCAAGAAGCGAACGGTCGTTGTGAAATATGCGTTCGAACCTTTTCTGCTGGACGATGCACGCCGGGAGTTGTGGTGCGCCGGGCAGCCGGTTCACCTGCAGCCGCAGGTCTTTGATCTTCTGTCCCTTTTGGTGGAAAACGCCCATCGGGTGATCAGCCGGGATGAGATTGTCGAGAAAGTCTGGAAAGGGCGCATCGTCTCGGATGATGCGATTTCCAGCCGCATTCGTGACCTCCGGCGTGTACTGGCGGGTGCCGGTCAGGACGCAGGTCTGGTGCGTACAGTGCGCGGCCACGGGTTCCGGTTCGCTGGCGACGTCACCCTGCGCGCAGCACCTGCGGAGGCAACTCCCGCCACGAAGGCGACCGCCGACCAGCCAACAATGACCGGCAATCGTGCGCCACCCTCAATCGCCGTCCTGCCCTTTCAAAGAAACGGCGATCAGGACAGGTTCGAGGCCATAGAAGAGGCGATCCCGCGCGAGTTGATCATGACGCTGGCGAGCCTGCGATGGATCAAGGTGGTGTCCCACGGCTCCGCCTTTAAGTTCCGCGGCACGCAGGTCGATCTGGCGCAGGTCAATCAAATCCTGCACGCGCGCTATTGCCTGACGGGCGTCATTGATCTGACCGGCAACCGGATCACCATCGACACCGAATTGTCCGACACCCGCAGTTCCGAGGTCATCTGGGCCCTACGCAAAAGTGCCGATATCGACGACATTCACGCCCTGCGCGCGGAAATCGCCGCCAATGTCATCATGGTGGCCGAGTTGGAGATCCCGCAGCACGAGGCCGCGACCCTGACGCAGACCGAGGCGGAAAATCTGGATGCCTGGTCCGCCATGCATCTGGGGTTTCGCTACATGAGCCAGTTCAGCCGCAGCGGCAATGAAATGGCCAAAACGATGTTAAGCCGCGCGCTGGAGCTGGACCCTCAACTGGCGCGCGCCAGCGCGGGAATGGCCTTTGTTCACTTCCAGAACGCGTTCATGCGCTATTCGCCGGATACGATATCCGAGGCGGAACGCGCCCGGCGCTTCGCGGAAACCAGCCTGTCGCTGCAGCCCCGCGACCCGTTTGCCAACTTCATGATGGGGCGCTGCCACTGGCTGGACCACGACCCCGAGGGCAGCAAACAGTGGTTCTCGCAATCCATCGCCTCGTGCCCGAACTACACCTGGGGGCATTATGGGGCCAGTTGGGCGAGTGTGTTCACCGGTGATTTCGACACCGCGATGGAAAACGCCAACCGGGCAATTGACCTGAGCCCGATTGACCCGTTCCGGCCCGGCATGACGGGCAACAAGATGTGGGTGTATATCGCGCAGGGCGATCTGGAAAAGGCGGCGAAATGGGCAGAAATAGCTGCCCGCACACCCTGGTCCCATGCCGGAATGGCCTTTTTCGCGGCGATGAGCAACTGGCTGAACGGCAACACCGAAAGAGCGCAGCGGTGGGTGAACGAGGCGCGCCGCCGGAACCCCGACTTGCGGCAGGAGCACATTCTGGCGCTTGTTCCGGCCTCGAGCACGCGGTTCCGCGAAATATTGGTGGATGCGGCATCTGGTTTGGGCGTTTGAAACCGCCACCAATCAAACGCAGCATCAGATCACCCGAAAGTGGGCAAAACCAGTACCTGATCCCGTTCCCCTTACGCTCTGCCATGTCGGGCGAACTCGAACGCGACGGACGGCATGTCTGACCGAAAATCCGCCGCGCGTCCCGGCATGGCGCGATAGAACCGGAGCAACCCGGGGTCGATCGCCTGGGCGAGGCTTTCGCAATGCAGGCACAGCTTCTCGATCGTGGCCTGAGGCGCGCGCGCTCTGACCGCTGCGATCAAAGCCCCATGCGCAGCCAAAAGGCTCTGGAAGCCGTCAGTTTGCTGCAGATCCTGATTGCCCACCAGAATATAGACGGGCTCTGGCTTGGCCTTGCCTTTCAGATCGACATAGCCAGCTTCGAGCATGGCCAGCTTTCCCCGGGCGGCCTCGTACACACCGCTGGAGACAACAATGTCGTATTCAACTGTCCGGCAGCACTGTTCGATCCGAGCCGACACGTTAACCACATCGCCGATGACCGTATAGTTGAACCGTTTCTGAGACCCGATATTGCCGACACAGGCCAAACCCGTGGCGCATCCCGTCGCCAGCGCGATGGGATGCCGGTTTCGCATGATGGCAGAGGCATTGAACTCGACCAACGCGCCGCGCATTTCCAGCGCGGCCAACGCCGCCCGGCAGGGGTGATCTTCAACGGGCAACGGGGCATTCCAGAACGCCATCACGGCGTCGCCAATGAACTTGTCGATCGTGCCCCGCTGCTTCAGGATCTGATCCCCGATGTTGGAAAAAAGCGCATTCAGCAGCGAAACAAGCTCGGTCGCGGAGGCGGTTTCCGACAAAGAGGTAAATCCGCGAATGTCTGAAAACATAACGGTGATTTCCTGCGTCTCCCCTCCTAACTGCAGCCGGTGGCCGGTTGACTCCATTTCATCCAGAATTTCCGGGGCCACATAGTGGGAAAAGACCTTTCGTATTTCACGCTTCTCGCGTTCCGTCGAAACAAAAAGATACCCTGCCAGCAGACCGAAATTCGCCATCCCCCCGATAAGGGGAAAGGTGGCGTCAAACAGGATCAGCTGATTTTGGTAGGTCAGCCAGCTGATTAAAAGAACAACCGCTGCAGCGACGCCACCGGCAACAAAAGACGCAACCGCCCCAAAACTGGACATGACCGCAATAACGACCAGCCCCAGTATGACGAAAGCAACCAGTTCCAGCGCGGCCGTGACATCGGACCGACTGAGCATCCTGTTCGTCAAGACCTGCTCTAGAATTTGCGCGTGAATGGAAACGCCGGGAACGGTTTCGCCAAGTGCGGTCTGATGCATGTCGAACAGACCGGCGGCAGAAGTGCCGACCAGAATGATCCGCCCCTCGATCTGATCCTGCAAGGCGGGGTCATCGGACCCGTTCATGACATCGTCGGCTGAGATATAAAGGTCCGGAAAATCCCGCCTGTACTTCACCCAAAGCTCGCCATTTTCAGTTGTTGGTAAACGGTATCCGCCGATCTCGACCGCCAGCATTATGCCTTCTTCATTTTGCGATCCTTCGGCAAAGATCACAGGCTCGCCCAGCGCAACCCTCAGCGCTTCGATCCCGAGACTGGGGATCACGCCTTCTGGCCCACCCCATAACACAGGGACGCGCCGCACCACCCCTGTGCCCCCGAGCGGCGAGACATTGACGCCACCTATCCCCGACGCATCCCGGTTCAAAGGCGCGGCTGGCGGGGTCCAATACGGAACCGAGACCAAACCCGCAGCCGGGTTTTCGCCAATTTCGACAACTCCAGCCTTGGTCGACAGCTTTCGGTCGTCCCCCTGCAAACGAGCTGCGACGCCCAATACGACCGGCCAGTCAGCAATTGCGGCTCCAAAGAGAGCGTCATTGTCCAGATTTTCGGCATCTGGCTCAACGGCGACACGTCCGATCAGAGTCGGATCGTTCAGCAGCCGGGACGGCGAATATCGGTCAGGTTCGACAAACAACATATCGAATGCAATGGATGCGGCACCGTATTCGCCCAGGTTTTCCACCAATTGCGCAAGCAATGTCCGAGGCCACGGCCACTGGCCCCATTTTCCCAAAGAGGCTTCGTCTATATCCACAACGCGCACCGGCAATTCGGGGTTGAACTCTGTCGGGGACAGTCTTTGCAAAATGTCAAAATAGATCAGACGCGTCATACGGACCGGAAAAGGATCCAGAACCCTGACAAAACAACCCAAAAGGATAAGACATACCCCCACAAGACGGAAAGCCCATCTGGCATTGCTGGTTTTCCGCGTCTTTTCGACCACTTCATCCTCCTGGGAAAAGGGCGGGATTATCTTGGATTCTGGCGACCTCCGGCCTGTTCCAGTACGGCCTCGGGTTACTCTTCTTCCGGTTCAGGTTCACCGGGTTCGGGTTCCTCGGGTTCAGGTTCTTCCCGCTCGGGCTCATCTCTTTCCGGTTCGTCATCATCGGGTTCAGGTTCGTCGGGCGGCGATGGTTCTGAAGGGGGATCTGAACGAGTTGGTGTCGGAGCTGCGGCCTGCTGCGCAGGTGCTTCTCTGCGCGTCTCTTGCCTGTCAGGCTCAACGCGTCGAATGGGCGCTGACTCCCGTGCGCACCCTTCGACATTCACCTGCAAAGGCGGCAGTAATCCGTCCTGCGACTGAATAAAGGGAAAGCCGCCCTTTAGCGCCTTGTCATATTGCGCCTGATCGGCCGGTCGCCCTACGCGCCCTCTTCCGGTTGTGGCATACAAGCTGCATTGGCGACCCGTTGACCGGCAGGACCCGCGCACGCTGCACATCTGCACTGTGCCTTCAAGAACCAGCATTGCGCTTTGGTCGTTCGACACAATCCACATGTCGAAAGTCGTTCCACGAACCGCCATCGTGGCCGACGGCGTTTTGACCGAATAGGCCCGCTTTCGGCTTTTGCCTGAGATAAAGCGAAAGCTGCCGCCCAATGCCTGCACAGCAAAGCTCTTGGCCTTGCGGTTGCTGCGCAGCATTGTCACGTCCAGAACCATTTGCGAATTGGGTCCAATGGCGATCTTGGTTTCGTCCACGAAAACAAGTTGAACCAGGCCATTGCGGTCTGTTGAAATCGCGTCGCCCGAAGCGATTTCCATTCCTGTGCGCACAGTCTGAGATTTGCCCCCACGCGTAATCTTCGCACCTTGCTTTGCGCTAATCACTTTTCCAATATTGGCTGAGGTCTGCGACGGTAAGATCACAAATACACAAAGAACCAACACAACTTTTAACCAGGTCACACCCAAGCCCCTTCCCCCAAAAGGTTCCTGATGAGCGCTAAACGCTCTGAGCCCGAACTTAACCTCGTTAAACCGCTTATTTGTTTTCTTAAAAATTCATAAATTTGTGCAAATATGCCTTAAAGCTTATATTTTTGGCAAGGTCTTTGTCGGAACGGGTATTGGTGTTTGCTCAACCGGCATCCCAAGTATCAACTGCCAGCTTGCCATTTCCCACATATCGCCGCCCTACGAACGCCCTGCCTGCCGCCGCGACGGTTACCCGCATGGCTGATCAGAGACAGCCCCTCTCATCCAAGGCTAAGCCTTTTTTCGAGGCCCGTAATTCACGAAACGTGACGAACAGCAGAACAACGCCCAGTACGACGGCGGATCGCGCGAAAACCGTTGCTGCCAATCCGGCAGGTCGCAATGCCGGTTCTACGTGGACTCACTCTCGGCGTAGCTGCGCAGTTCGGTGACGTCAGAGATTTCCGCATGATTGCGGTTTATCTTCACGCCAATCGATTTTAATCGTGAAAAGGCACGGCTGAGGCTTTCGGGTTTCATCCCAAGACGGCCCGCAATCAGCATCTTGTCATAGGGCAATTCCACGTCGCAGCTGCCCTCCTCGATCTCGCACAGGTTCAGAAGGAATTCAGCCACCCGTTGTGCGCCGGTCTGCGCCTTGAGCTGTTCCAACTGCGCCACCAGCGAATGAAGATGCGTGAAGGTCGAGGCCAATATGGATATGCCGATCTCGGGGTCTTCCTTCATCAACGACAATAGCACAGGGCTGGGAATATGCATGATCTCGCAGGCGGACACCGCCTCGGCCGAAACCGGGTAAGGTACGTTGCGTAAGGCGACCGCTTCGCCAAAGCTTTCACCGCGGGTGAAGACACTGACGACGGCCTCGGCACCGGTCGGTGTGACGCGGAAAAGCTTCACCCAGCCAGCCAGCACCACGTGCACAGCGTTGGCTTCTTCCTCCTGCAGGAAAATCGTCTCACCCCGGTCATAGGATCGCCAGATCGCGCGGCTCAGCAAGTGATCCAGATACTGTTCCGGCAAACTCTTGAGCAGAAGCGATTGTCGCGCGATCGCCTTTTGTCGTTCATGCGCCACGAAGGGTCCTCTCTTCCCTGGCCAATGTTTCAGCCAGCCCATCCCTAAGCTACAGCCTAAGCTAAGTTGGTTCTCAATCGCCAGCCAAATTCGGCTGCGTAACTTGACAATTGTCATGTTCCGCCATGCGAGCCGCGCCTATTCTTTGCCAAACACCAGCAAGCCGGGGAGCCAGTTTCATGGACTACGAGCGATTTTTTACCCAGAGCCTGGATGCCCTGAGGGACGAAGGCAACTACCGTGTCTTCATCGACCTGCAACGGCGCTGCGGAGCGTTTCCGAACGCGCGCCAGACCGATGGGGCGGTCGAGCGTGACGTGCGTATCTGGTGTTCGAACGACTATCTGGGCATGGGCCAGCACCCCGCAGTGATCAGCGCCATGCATGACGCTCTGGACCGCTGCGGCGCGGGTGCGGGCGGGACGCGCAATATCTCGGGGACGACTCATGATCACGTTCTGCTGGAACGCGAACTAGCGGATCTGCACGGCAAGGAAGACGCGCTGCTGTTTACCTCGGGCTACGTGTCGAACTGGGCGGCGCTGGGAACCCTTGCGTCGAAAATCCCCGGCCTGGTCGTATTCTCGGATGCGCTGAACCATGCCTCGATGATCGAAGGCATCCGCCATTCGCGGGCGCAGAAGGTGATCTGGAAACACAACGATCTGGAAGACCTTGAGGCAAAACTGGCCGCAGCCGACCCGGACGCACCCAAGATGGTCGCGTTTGAATCGGTCTATTCGATGGACGGTGACATCGCACCCATCAAGGAAATCTGTGATCTGGCCGACAAATACGGCGCGATGACCTATCTGGATGAGGTCCACGCCGTTGGCCTGTATGGCCCGCGCGGTGGCGGTATCGCCGAGCGCGAAGGTCTGATGGATCGCCTGACGGTGATCGAAGGCACGCTGGGCAAGGCGTTCGGTGTGGTGGGCGGCTATATCGCTGCCTCGGCCGCGCTGTGCGATTTCGTGCGCAGCTTTGCCAGCGGGTTCATCTTCACCACCGCTCTGCCGCCGTCGATTGCCGCCGGGGCCGCCGCATCGATCCGGCATCTGAAGCAATCGAATGCCGAACGCGATCTGCAAAAGGCCCGCGTAGCCGAGGTGCGCGCGCGGCTGGACGCGGAAGGTATCCCGCATCTGCCCAACCCCAGCCATATCATCCCGGTGATGGTGGGCGATCCGGTGAAATGCAAATTCATCTCGGACACGCTGCTGGAAGAGTTCGGTATCTATATCCAGCCGATCAACTATCCCACCGTGCCCAAAGGCACCGAACGGCTGCGGATCACGCCCTCGCCGGTGCATACGGATGAAGATATCGACCATCTGGTCGGCGCATTGTCGGCGCTGTGGCAGCGTTGCCAGATCGCGCGGATGCCGATGGCGGCTCAATAACCAAAGCTCCCCCTCGCTTGGAAAAGCGCCGTCCTTTCGGGGGCGGCGTTTTTCTTTGGTCAGATCAGGTAGAGGCCGAAGACGGTCAGCGCAAAACCCGTCAGCACCAGGGTGAAGCCGCGCAGCCAGGCGGGGCTGGTGGCAAGCTCGAGGTAACGCGCAAGGATGATGCGGGATTTGGCCAGCGCCAGGATCAGGATGCCTGCGCCGAGGATTTTTGATGGGAGTGGGGTCAATGTCAGGATTGCCGATGCGAGGCTGAGCACCAGAAGGGAGAGCCATGCGCGTGTGAGAGGGTTCGGAAGCCTCCGGCGGCCGTATTTGGAACGAGAAGAAGATGCGGACATCGCTTTTATCCCAGCAGGTAGATCACGGGGAAGAGCATGATCCAGACCAGATCGACCATGTGCCAGAACTGTGCGCCGGCCTCGATGTTTCGGGGATCGTCGCGCCACACGACCAGCAGCAGGATGCCGACCCCGGCCAGAACATGCGCGGCGTGGAACCCGGTGAGCAGGTAGTAGAACAGGAAAAACGGATGGGTCTCGTAGATGATGCCTTGCGCCGCTTTGCCTGCGTATTCCGCGCCTTTGATGATTAGGAACACAACGCCCAGCGCAGCCGCGCCGATCAGCGCCAGACGGGCGGCGGCGCGGCGGGCGGCTTTTCGCCAGTGCAGGGCCTGTGCGGCGAGGTAGCCGGACGTGATCAGGACGGCGGTGTTGAGTGCCGCGCCGGTGCGGTAGAGATGCGATTGCGCCTCGGCAAAGCCTGCGGGGTCGGTCAGGCGGACGCCCATGAACGCGATCAGCCCTGCGCCGAAGACCAGCAGTTCCGAGATGATCAGCACCCACATCAGCAACTCGCCCGGAAGCTCGTCGATCAGGGAGGTGTCGCTCATGCGCCGACCAGTTGGCGGTAAATCTGTGGCAGCGCCATGGTCAGGCGGTGCGGGTCGGGGATGACCGCAAAACCGCCTTGGCCGAACATGCGCGGGAACCAGCTTTTGCCGCTTTTGTCGATGGTGACGCCAAAGACCGATTGCCCGGCGCGGCGGGCCTCGCGCACGGCCATGCAGGTGTCTTCGATCCCGTGGCGGCCCTCGTAATGGTCCAGATCGTTGGGTTTACCGTCGGTGATGACCAGCAACAGGCGGCGTTTTCGGGATTGTTCTGCCAGATCGGCAGAGCAATGGCGGATCGCAGCGCCAAGCCTTGTGTAGTGGCCGGGGCGGAGGGACGCGATGCGTTGTTCGACGGTGCTGCCCATCGGTTCATTGAACCGTTTGCAGCGTTGCACATAGACGCGCTGGCGTTTCAGCGAGCTGAAGGCGTGGATGGCGAAATCGTCGCCGCAGGCGTTTAGGCCCCACGCCAAGGCGGCCAGCGCCTCGCGTTCGATGTCGATCACGGCGCGGCCCGTTACAGCGCTTTCGGTCGAGCGGCTGACATCCAGCAGGATCGAGACCGCCAGATCGCGCGCTTCGGGGCGGGATTGCATCCAGATGCGTTCATTGCCTTCGCCGCTGGCATGGCGGTCGGTTTCGGCGCGCACGGCGGCTTCGATATCCAGCTGATCACCGTCCAGATGGCCACGCGTCATGACGCGACCGGGGCGCAGAGCTTCGAACTGGCGTTTGACGGCGCGGATGCGGCGGGCGGTGGCGGGGTCTTTGCCGAATTCAGCCGCATCCTCACGGATATCGGCGTCGGACAGCAAGACGTTCACATGGTCCGGCAGGTACTGACCGGTGCGCACATCCCATTCGGGATAGAGGATGCGGCCAGAGAGACGTTCACGGTTCACGTCCTCGGGCGCGAGGTCCAAGTGCAGCTTCAGCTTGGTCGGCGGCGCTTTGGAGATCTGACCCAACCCAATCTCTTCCTGATCGTCGGCGGCTTTCTTGGCGTTGTCGGGGTCGTCATCGTCGATGCGACGGTTGATATTCAGGAACTCGGCCCAGCTGAGGATCGCTTCGAACTTATGCAGAATGAAACTGTCGCTGCGGTTGGCCTGATCCGACTTGCGGCGGCGGGCACGGTGGGTTTTCTCGCCGGATTCTTCGGGCTCGCCCTCGGTGTCAGGGTTTTCGACCTCGTTATGTTCAGAAAAGCCAACAGCGCGCAGTTCGGGCCACAGGGGCACCGGGCGTATCGGTTGGTAGCCACGCGGGGCGGTCAAGTCGTCGTCCAGCGCCAGTAGCTGTTCGGCCCGATCCGACAGCGGCGCGGGGTCGCCCAGCATATGGCGAACCAGTTCCTCAACCGCAGCCTCAACTGGCGGCAGGCCCGGAATCTCGCGCTGATGCAGGACACCTTTGCACAGCTCGGTATAAAGCGGTCGCAGGCCGGGGGCGTCATCGAGCGTCGCCACAACCATGTCCTGCGCTGCCATCAACGCGCGCAGGTCGGCGCGCAGTGGATCATCTTCGTCAATGCGGGTTCCGGCATGGGCGGCGGCGGCGGCCAGCCAGACATAAAGCGCGCCGTTTGCTTCACGCGCGGGGAATACGGCAAGCCGGTCGGGCAGACGCAGAACTTCGCCATCGAAGGACGCGCGCGGCATCAACTCGGCCTCGGTTGCCAGTTTGCGACGCCAGCTCAGGCGATGGCGTGAAATCTCGGGTGAGACCGGGCGCAATTCAACGCCCGGGCTACCCCCAAGTCCTCGGAAGAGGACGGCCAGCCGCCCCGCGACCTGCGAGAGGTCGACCGCGGCTCCAACATGCACCTCAGGTGCATCGAGGCGGCTGGCAAGGGTGTGCCACAGTTTCCCGATCGTTTCTTCGGGTTCCCATGGCTCAAAATCGATCCTGACCATCGGCCGGCCTCACCCAAAGACAGCCGTGACAAGATCGAGGAGCCCGCGTTTGATGTCCTCGTCATCCGTCAGAGGTTCAACCATAGCGGCAAGGATGGCGCGGTCGGTGGACATGCCCTGTGCGATCAGCGTCGCGGCATAAACGACCAGACGGGTGGAGACGCCTTCCTCAAGATCCTGACCCTTGAGCCCGCGCAACTTGTTCGCCAGCCGGATAAGCGGCTTGCAACGGTCCAGCGGCAGGCCGCTTTCTTGCGCGACAACCTCGGCCTCCATCTCGGGTGACGGGAAGTCGAATTCCAGCGAGATAAACCGCTGACGGGTCGAGGGTTTCAGGGTTTTCAGGATATTCTGGTATCCGGGGTTATAGGAGGCGACCAGCATGAAACCGGGTGCGGCCTCAAGCTCTTCGCCGGTACGATCGATCGGCAGGATGCGCCGGTCGTCGGTCAGTGGGTGCAGCACGACAGTCACGTCCTTGCGGGCCTCGACCACCTCATCAAGGTAGCAGATCGCGCCTTCGCGCACCGCGCGGGTCAGGGGGCCATCAACCCAGACGGTTTCGCCACCTTTCAGCAGGTAACGCCCGATCAGGTCGGCAGCGGCAAGGTCATCGTGACAGGCCACGGTGTAAAGCGGGCGGCCAAGCTTGGCGGCCATGTGGGCCACGAAACGGGTTTTGCCGCAGCCTGTCGGCCCCTTCAACAGAACCGGCAGGTCGTTGGTGTAGGCGGCGCAGAAGACGTCGCATTCATCGCCCTGGGCGAGGTAGAAGGGGGCGTCAGCCGCCCCCTCAGTCAGTTTCATGGAGCCGTCCATAGTCATCACTCCGCAGGGGTTTCGGCTGCGCCGGGTTCAATGATCTCTTTCCGGGGAACCCAAATCGAGTAGATGAACAGCAGCGCACCAAGGACCACGACGATGCCAGAGCCAAGGCGCATCCAGTAGAAGATGGCGACCTGATCCTGCACATCCATGAAGTAGTCTCCGACCACCCGTTGCATGTGCGTCTGAACGGTTCCGGCGAAGGTCAGCACGAAGGTCATGAAGACCATGCCGCTGGTCATCAGCCAGAACGAGCCCATGTTCAGAACCTGATTATAGGGATCGCGGTTCTTGAGGATCGGCATCGCATAGCTGAAAATCGCCAGATTGAGGCAGACATAGGCACCGTAGAACGCCAGGTGACCGTGGGCGGCGGTGATCTGCGTGCCGTGGGTGTAATAGTTCACACCGTGCAGCGTGTGCAGGAAGCCCCAGACGCCGGCGCCGAAGAAGGCCAGAGTGGCACAACCCAGCGACCACAGCAGAGCGGCCTTGTTGGGGTGGTCCCGGCGGCCCTTCCAGACCATGACGAAGGCAAAGGCCATCATCGCGAAGAACGGGATCACTTCGAGGCTTGAGAAGATCGACCCGATCCACTGCCAATAGCCGGGGGTACCGATCCAGTAATAGTGGTGGCCAGTGCCAAGGATGCCCGAGAACAGTGCCGCGGCGACAATGACATAGAGCCATTTCTCGACGATCTCACGGTCCACGCCCGTCAGCTTGAGCATCAGGTAGGCGAGGATCGAGGCCATGATCAGTTCCCACACGCCTTCAACCCACAGGTGGACAACGTACCACCAGTATTGCTTGTCCAAGGACAGGTTGCCGGGGTTGTAGAAGGCAAACAGGAACAGCAGCGCCAGACCCCACAGACCCAACAGAAGGATGTTGGTGATCGCGGTCTTCTTGCCCTTCAGAACGGTCATCGAAACGTTGTACAGGAAGATCAGCGCGGCCACGACGATGCCCGCCTTGACCCATTTGGGCTGTTCAAGGAACTCGCGCCCCTCTTTGCCCAGCAGCCAGTTGCCTTCGAACAGGTTGAAGACATAAGTCACAACCACGCCCAAAGTGCCGACCACAAGGATGATCAGCTGCAGATAGGCCAGCTTGGTCGAATGGATCTCACGCTCGGCCTCTTCCGGGATCAGGAAGTAGGCAGCCCCGAAGAAGCCAAGGATCAGCCAGACGATCAGAGAGTTTGTGTGCAGCATACGCACGATGTTGAACGGCAGAAGCTCGCTCAGGAAATTGGGGGATACATAGATCAGACCGGCCAGCAGGCCGCCGATCACCTGTATCGCGAACAGGCCCATGGCTACGGCAAAGTAGGCGTAGGCGATTTTCTGGGATTCGTATTTCATTGTCCTTGTCCCTTTCTCAGCCTGCCTCGTTGGGCGGCCAGCCCTGCGCGTCGATATTGTCCGTCCAGATCAGGAAATTGGTCAGATCACGCAGCTCGTCGTCGCTGAGGTTGAAATTGGGCATCTGCCGGCGACCGGGAATGCCGGTCGGCTGTGCTTCCATCCAGCCCTTGAGCGATTCAAAGGCCGATTCCGGGTCGTCCAGAACACCCCAACGGGTCATCACATTGCCGACCTCAGGGGCGTAGTAGGCCCCCTCGCCCAGAATCGTGTGACAGTTGATGCAAGCGTGCTTTTCCCAGACGTGCTTACCCCGGACGACACTTTCATCCAGGTTCGCAGCGTTCTCGGACCGCACGATATAAAGGTGGGAATGGGCCGATAGGGCCAGAAAGATAAGAATGAAGAACAGTGACCCGCCATAGAATATGTTGCGAGCCATGCTCTTTGTCATGACTTCTCGCATTGCGCTCTCCTTTGCGCAGATTAGCTAGTATCTCAACAATGGCGGTTGGGTCGTCGAGGTGCCTTAACGAAAGTCAAGACTTTCAGTCGGAATTGAAAATCATCCGTCCCGAGCGGCCCGAGGCCCCGTCAGCGCGGGCCACATCGCGATCAGGTACAGCGCAAAAGCCCCGACCCACAGACCGTCCGACAGCAGCATCGCCATCAGATAGCCGTTGTTCAGGTCGGTGCCGACCCAGCGCGACAGAGCCGCGGCAGCCATCAGCCCATAGGCCACAACCATCGGCCCCGGTGCCACCAGCGGACGACCGCTATGACCCAAAGCCGCGCGGCTCATGACCGCCAGCGTCATGCCGCCAACGCAGCCGATGCCGAGGATATGGACGGCGGCGACCTCATTACCGATGCCCAGACCTGCGAGCCCCCATAGGATCAGCCCCAGCGCCAGCATGGCCAGCCCCAGATGAAGCGCCAGCAGGATCGGCTGCTGAACCGCCCAGCGTGTGCGCCACCGCGCCATGCGCAGGATCTGCACCCCGCCCAGAATCAGCGCCACCGCGCCAGAGACCGGCCCTACGCCCAACGCCAGAACGCTGAGCGGCAGAACAAGCGCCAGCACCATCCCCACCTTGTCCAGAGCGGCGACCGAGACAGGCCAGTTGGCCTCGGGCACGTTTGCGCGTTTCATGGCGTTTCGGGTGAAAGCCGGTGTGATCCGACCGCCCAGAATCGCGATCATGGAACACAGCGTCAGCAGCCCCGCGCGCAGCCCGGTTTGTAGCGTGTCCTCCGTGACGCCCATCCATTCCAGATGGGTCAGCAAATCAGCCAGCCAGATGAAGGTCAGCAACAGCAGAAAGATCATGTTCTGCGGTTTCGGACGCCGGACCAACTGCGTTGTGATCTTGGCGGCCAGAATCGGCACAAAGGCCAGATCGACCGCAGCCACCAGAACAGGCGACAACATCCCCGAAAACCACATCGCCATCCGCCCGGCCAGCCACAGCCCTGCAGCGAGGGTAATGAATCGCGCGCGCGCGTCGGGCGCGCCGGTCCAGTTGGGCACTGCGGTCAGAAAGAACCCACCCAGCGCGGCGGTGGCATAGCCAAAAATCATCTCATGCGCGTGCCACATGGGCGGCGTCATACCGTAATCCGGTGCCATGTAGGGCACGGTCAGCCACAGCCCCCAGACCAGCCCGACGAACAGGCCGTAAAGTCCGGCGGACAGAAAGAAAACGCGAAACCCCTCCCCGAAAATACGGGTGATGATTGCGGGCATGACTGCTCTCCTGCTCGGTTTTGGAAACTCTAACAGGCCTCCCGCGCGCGCGGCTTAACCAAAGTCAAAACGACCCCAAAATATGACCTCAAGACTCAGATTTCAGGGCGGTTTTTTCGCGAAAATCGGCGCGCGATTGGCTCACCTGTTGACTTTCGTCAAGGATCGCGCCGCACCGATGTCTCACCCTTGGACCTGCCTCACCAGCAAATGGAGAGTGATCATGTCACTTGGAATCAGCTACAACAAAACTGGCCGCGCCTTTGGGGTCGGTTTGGCGATGTTGCTGGGCAGCGTCGCCGCGCCAGCCTTTGCAGACGAGCCAACCCTGAGCAAGGAAGCCTTTGAATCCTCGAAACAACTTTACTTTGAACGCTGCGCCGGTTGCCACGGTGTGCTGCGCAAAGGGGCAACGGGTAAAAGCCTTGAGCCGTTGGTTGAAACGAAAAACGCCGATGGCACCGTGACCGAGTCCGGCACCCTGAAACTGGGTCAGGACCGGCTGGAAAAGATCATCGCGTGGGGGACCGAAGGCGGTATGAACAACTTCTCGGACGTGATGTCCGAAGACGAAATCCGCGATATGGCGACCTATATCCAGATGGAGCCGCCTAAGCCGCCGGAAATGTCACTTGAGCAGATGATGGCGACCCGCAAGGTCTATGTCGAACCCGAAGATTACCCGACCGAACCGCTGCATGGCCGCAACTGGGAAAACTTCTTCGTGGTCATCGAACGTGACGTGGGCAAGGTGGCCGTGATCGACGGCGACACCAAGGAAGTGCTGGCGCATATCCCGACCGGTTATGCGGTGCACGTTCTGAAAGCGTCCGAGCACCACAAGCTGGAAGAGCCGGAAAACCCGGGCCGCTTCTGGTACACCATGGGCCGCGACGGCAAGATGACCAAGATCGACCTGTGGCAGAACCCCGAGAACATGCTCGTGGCCGAGGTTACCATTGGTTATGACGCCCGCGACGTAGCGGTATCGGGTGACGGTAAATACGTCATCGGTGGTGCCTATTGGCCTCCGCATTTCGCGATCGTCGATGCCGAAACCATGGAGCCGAAAAAGGTCGTTTCGACCCGAGGCTACAACGTGGACGGGGACTATGTGGAAGAAAGCCGTGTGGCTGCCATCTACACCACCCCGAACGAGCCCACGTGGATCGTGGCGGTGAAGGAACTCGGCCAGCTCTGGCAGGTCGATTACACCGACCTGGAAAACCTGCGGATCGACAAGATCGACAGCGCCAAGTTCCTGCATGACGGCTTCTTCGACCCGTCCGGTCGCTTCTTCCAGATCGCCGCAAACGCGTCGAACAAGATGGTTGTGGTCGATACCGAGACCCACAAGCTAGAAGCCATGATCGACACAGCACCGCTGCCGCACCCCGGCCCGGGCGCCAACTGGGATGACCCGAATTGCGGTCCTGTTGCCGGTACAACCCACCTGGGCGAAGGCACGGTCACCGTTTGGGGCAACGACCCCGAGGGTCACCCGGATCAGGCTTGGAAAACCTGCTACGAGGTGGAAACCGACGGTCCCGGTCTGTTCATCCGGACGCACCCGACATCGGACTACATCTGGGCCGACCAGACCAAGCACCCCGAGCCTGAGATTCAGCAATCGGTGCAGGTCATCGACAAGGCAACCGGCGAGATCGTGAAAACGATCCAGATCACCGAAGAGGAAGGCAACGTCGCCGTCCACTTCGAGTTCAACCAGGACGGGTCCGAGGTTTGGGTTTCCAAGTGGAATCGCTCGACCTCGAAAGAGCCCAACGGTGAGATCGTGATCTTCGACGCCAAGACGCTGGAAGAGATCGGCCGCGTGAAGGGTCTGTTTGCCCCGACCGGCAAGTTCAACGTCTACAACCGGTCGAACCACGTCACCTGACGGATTTCGGACTAACACCGGAAAGGGCGGGCCCCTCGCCCGCCCTTTCCCTGTTTGACCCATCAGCCAAACACGCCTGCCCGACAGACCGGGCCAGTCAAGACAGCCAAAACGGAGCCCGGATATGACCTCGGAACCGGAAAAGAAAAAACCGATCTGGCGCCGGTATTTCCTGTGGGGAATGCCCGTGGCCGGCATCGCCGCGGCCTTTGCCGCCGGCATCATCTTCTGGGGCGGGTTCAACACCGCCATGGAAGCGACCAACACCAAGGAATTCTGCGTCTCGTGCCACGAGATGCGCGATTTCGTCTACGAAGAATACACCGGCACAATCCATGACGTGAACCGCTCGGGCGTGGGCGCGGTCTGTTCCGACTGCCACGTACCCAAGGACTGGACGCATAAGATCATCCGCAAGATCAAGGCCAGCAAAGAACTGTATGGCAAGATGGTCGGCACCATCAACACGCGTGAGAAATTCGAAGCCAAGCGCGTGCATCTGGCCATGAACGAATGGGAGCGGATGAAATCCACCGACTCGCGCGAATGCCGCAACTGCCACGATTTCGAATCGATGATGCCCGAGTTCCAGAAACCCCGCGCCCGTCAACAGCACCTGAACGCGATGACCGTTGGTCAGACCTGCATCGACTGCCACAAGGGGATTGCGCACTCGGATGCCCGCGACCGGGCGGATGAGGAGTATCTGGAAGAACTCGAAGCGCCAAACCCCGCCTTCATCCGTGAGATCCCGGCTGAATATCTGGCCAGCCTTGAGCGGATCGAAGCCAAGGAAGCGGCAGAAGCCGAGGCTGAGAAAGCCGCCCGCGCAGCGCAGCAAGAGGCGGTGCAGGCGCAGATCGCAGCCGCTGTAGACGCTGCCGTGGCCGAAGAACGCGCCAAGGCCGCAGGCGATGAGGCGGCGGCACCTGCCGGTGGTGGCAGCGATGTGGGCACCAATATCGACTGGTCTGCCGTGGTCAGCACCGACATGAAACTGTTCTACCCCGGTCAGGCCTCGTTCGAATGGGTGCAGAACGGGCGGTCCCATGGCGGCGCGCGTCCGCTGACCAAAGGCGGCGACCAGTGCACGACCTGTCACGCCAAGGAACTGGATACGATCGGCAACAAGATCGTTGCAGGGGGTGAGCTGGAACCAACGCCGATCCCCGGCAAGCGTGGCGTGATCGATGCGACCGTGCAGGCGGCCCATGATGACGAGGCCCTGTATATTCGTCTGCAATGGCCGGATGCGGGCCACAACCCGGCACCGTTTGTCGATGGCGGCAAGATGGACCCCGACAACCAGATCAAGGTTGCCATGATGATCACCGGCAGCGGGATCGAGATGGGCGATCAGGTGGGGTGTTGGGCCTCGTGCCACGCGGACAACAGCTACATGCCCTTTGATCCGGGTGCCGACGCGATTGCCGCCAAAGGTGATTTCACCGGCCGCATGACCGCGCAGGACACCGTGACCAAGTACATCAGCGAAAGCCGGACCGAGGTCGAAATCAAAGGCCGTCGCGGCAAGGCGCTGGGCGGCTGGGACAAGCTGCAGGCGGCTGAACAGATCGAGCAGTATCTGGCCGACGGCACCTATCTGGACCTGATGCGTGTCTATGCCGATGGCAGCGCCACCAACGGCTATCTGCTGGAACAGCGCGTGGTCAATGACGGCGAGATCGCCGCCTCGGCCAGCCTCGATGGTGGCATCTGGACCGTGGTCTTCACCCGCCCGTTGAACTCGGGCGCGGTCGGTGACGTGCCGCTGGAACCCGGTCAGACCTATACGGTCGGCTTTGCCATCCACGATGACTTTGCCGCCGCGCGGTTCCACCACGTGACGCTGGATACCAGCCTGGCGCTGGACGACGACAGCGCCTTCATCAACGTCGTCAAACAGTAACGGATCGGGGCCGGGCAACCCGGCCCCCTCCCAACCCAAAGGAGAGGTCGATGAAACCCCAAAACCTTCTTCCTGCCCTGCTGCTTCTGGCATCCCCCGCACTGGCGGCGGATGACGACATCGCCGCCACCTGCGCTGAAGCCGAAGAGCGCTATGTCGAACTGTTCGGCCAGCCCTCAACGGCGGTCGAAGATGCCGAGGTGGTGCTGATGTACAAATACCTCTTTTGCCCGGTTGAACTGACGGTCAAGGCAGGGACCACCGTGCGCTGGGTGAATGTGGACAAACGCACCAGCCACTCGGTCCTGTTGAAGGATGGCAGCGAGCCCGAGAGCGACCGGTTGTTTCCCGAGGAATCGGTTGATCTGACTTTCCTGACCCCGGGGCCGCAAGACTATCTGTGCGGGCCGCATTGGGAGACGCAGAACATGATCGGAATGATCACCGTCGAACCCTGAGCCGAGGCACATACAGGCAAGATCACAGGAGCGCGGGCGCAAAACCCGCGCTCCTTAACTTTAGTCAAGGAGGTTTGTTTTCGATTCCGCCAACCTGCCCTCATGACACGCCCGGCTTTCCCAGCAACGTCACCAGATCGCGCAGGGCTGCGGGGCGCAGAGAACATTCAGACCAAGCGAGTTCACACATGAGCGGTAAGGTTTTTCTGATTGGCGCAGGTCCCGGCGACCCCGAATTGATGACCCTGCGCGCCCTGCGGATGCTGCAAGAGGCGGATGTGGTGGTTTATGACCGTCTGGTCTCGGACGATATCCTGAACCTGCACGCGGATGGCGCGCGGCTGATCCCGGTGGGCAAGGCTCCCAAATGCCATACGGTGCCGCAAAATCGCATCAATGACATCCTCGTCGAACAGGCCCGCGCCGGCCATACGGTTGCGCGGCTGAAAGGCGGCGATCCGATGATCTTTGGCCGCGGCTCGGAAGAGGCCGCGTATCTGATGGCAAACGGCATCCCGGTCGAATACGCGCCGGGGATTACGGCGGCGCAGGGTGCCTCGTGCTCGACCGGCGTACCGCTGACCCATCGCGGGTTGGCGACCTCGGTGCAATATGTCACCGGGCACCGGCAGGCCGACACCGTGCTGGATCTGGATTGGAAGCGTCTGGCCGACCCTGAATCCACGCTGGTCGTCTATATGGGAGTCGCCAATATCGGCCAGATCGCCATGGGACTGATGACCGAGAACCTGCCCGGTTCGACCCCCATTCTGGCCGTTGGCAAAGCCACCACGCCGGACGAGCGCCGCATGGTGTCCCGACTGGACCGTCTGGCGGCGGATGTGCGCGCGGCTGATCTGAAAGCGCCCACGCTGTTCATCATCGGCAAGGTGGTGTCGCTTTATGCGGAACAGCCTGTGGCTGAGTTATTGGAGCAGGCTCATGGCTAAGCTTGGCCGTAGAAAACCGGCACAGCGACCATCGGCGGGACACAAGGGTTGGACCGCGCGTGCCACCCTCTCGACGGCTGTACTTGTGGCCACAACAGCCTTTGCCGCCGACACGCTTGACCCCAACGCCCTGAAACGCCTTGTCCATCAGGATTGCGGCTCGTGCCACGGGCTGTCGCTGAAGGGCGGGCTTGGTCCTGATCTGCGGTCCCAAACCCTTGAACACTATGACGCCGAGGTTCTGACCGGCGTGATCCTCGATGGCATCCCCGATACTCCGATGCCCCCATGGCGGCCCCTGATCAGCGAAGAAGAGGCCGAATGGATCGCCCGTTACCTGCTGGCACAGGAGGCCCAATGAAACAGCTTATCCTCACCCTCGCCGCCACGCTGCTGATGACCACCGCACAGGCGGAACCGACAGCCACCGGAGACCTGGGCCTTGTGATCGAACGGGCCAAGGGCTCGGTCCTGCTGGTCGATCAATCTGACCGCGCCGCGCTGGCCCGGATCGAGGGGCTGGGCGATTTGTCCCATGCCTCGCTGGTCTATTCGCCGGACCAGCGTTTCGCTTATGTGTTCGGACGGGACGGAGGGCTGACCAAGGTTGATATCGTCACCCGTCAGATCGTGAACCGCGTGGTGCAGGCGGGCAATGCCATCGGCGGTGCAATCTCGGATGACGGTAAACTGGTCGCCGTGTCGAACTATGAACCCGGTGGCGTGCGGGTCTTTGATGCGGACACGCTGGACATGGTCGCCGACATTCCCACCGACAGCAAAACCATCGGGCTGGTCGACGCGCCCGGTCGCCGGTTCGTCTTCACCATGTGGGACACGGGTGAGACCTGGATTGCCGATTTCTCGAACGGCACCCCCGCGATCACCAAGATCACCGACATGGGCAAGAACCCCTATGACGCGCTGATCACCGCCAATGGCCGGACCTATATCACCGGCCTGTTTGGCGAGGACGGCCTGACCGCGCTGGACCTGTGGTCCGAGACGCCCGAACCCATCCGCGTGCTGCCTAACTATGGGCGCGGGCAAGAGGAAATGCCCGTCTACAAGATGCCCCATCTGGAAGGCTGGGCGCTGACGGGGCGCGAGTTCGTGCTGCCCGCCGTGGGTCATCACGAGGTTCTGTGGATCGACACCGACACCCTGTCTGAGACCGGGCGCACACAGACCCACGGCCAGCCGGTCTTTGCCATGGCCCGCCCTGATGGGCGTCAGGTTTGGGTGAATTTCGCCCACCCGCTGAACGACACGATTCAAGTGATCGATTCCGTCAGCAAGGAAATCATCCACGAATTCAAACCGGGCCCCGCAGTGCTGCATATGGAGTTCACGCCGCGCGGGCATGAGGTCTGGATCAGCGTGCGCGATGCCAACAAGGTCATGGTCTACGACACGCAAAGCTTCGAGAAACTGCGCGAGATCGAGGCCGACAGCCCCTCGGGCATTTTCTTCACCGCCCGCGCGCACAGAACGGGGCTTTGAAATGCAGCACATCACCGACCCGCTCGATTGCCGTCTGCTGGACGAGTTCCAACGCGATTTTCCCATAACCGCGCGTCCGTTTCAGGTTCTGGCCGACGCGCTTGGTCTCGACGAGGCCGAAGTGCTCGACCGGCTGGCGCGGATGCGCAAGACCGGGCGCATCACCCGGGTGGGTGCGACCATTGCCCCCGGTGCGGTATCGGCCAGCACCCTTGCCGCTGTTGCCGCCCCTGACGCGCGGCTGGAAGAGGTCGCCGCCCTGATCGACGCGGAACCCGGCGTGAACCACAATTACCAGCGCGAGGATGACTGGAACCTTTGGTTCGTGGCCACCGGCCCGGACCGCGCGCATGTGAACGAAACGCTTGCTCGGATCAGCCGCCGCACCGGACTGCGCGTGCTGGACCTGCGGCTGGTCCGCCCGTTCAACGTTGATCTGGGGTTCCGGATGTCGGGCGAGACCCGCAATGTTCCCGGCCCCCGCAAGGTGGATTGTTCAGCGATGCAGGACGGCGACCGGCCCCTGTTGCAGGCGCTGAGTTCCGGGCTGTCGCTGGTCGCAGAACCCTATGCAGCACTGGCCCGGTCGCTGAGCCGCAGCACGGTCGATGTGATGGAGCGGATCGAGGCCCTGCATGGGGCCGGGATCATCTCACGCCTCGGCGTCATCGTGCGCCATCGTGCGCTGGGATGGTCCGCCAATGCGATGGTGGTCTGGGATATGCCTGCCGATCAGGTCGGCACCGCAGGTCCGGCGCTGGCTGCCCATCCCGGTGTGACGCTGTGTTATGAGCGCAACCCGGTCGAAGGCGTCTGGCCGTATCGCCTTTATTCCATGATCCACGCCCGCTCGCGCCCCGAAGCGCTTGAGGTTCTGGCCAATGCCACCGCCCTGCCGGAACTGGCTGGTGCGCGGCACAAGGTTCTATTCTCGACCCGTTGCTTCAAGCAAACCGGCGCGCTGATTCAGGCGAAAGAGGTGGCGGCATGACGCTCGACGATACAGACCGCGCCATCCTGAACCGGATGCAGGACGACTTGCCTTTGACCTCGCACCCCTACGCGGTGATCGCCGAGGAATTGGGGATCGCGGAATCCGACCTTCTGGGCCGTCTGACCCGCATGAAAGAGGCCCGCGTCATCACCCGTTTCGGCCCCTTCTTCGACGCCGCCGCAATGGGCGGGGCCTTCTGTCTGTGCGCGATGGTTGTACCGTCTGAGGATTTCGAAACCGTCCTGACCAAAGTCAATGCGCATCCGGAGGTCGCCCATAATTATGAGCGCACGCACCGGCTGAATATGTGGTTCGTTCTGGCGACCGAAACGCCCGAAGGGATCGCAACCGCAGCCGAGGCTATCGAACGGGAAACCGGGACCCGGGTCCTGCAATTCCCCAAACTTCAGGAATTTTTCATCGGCTTCCGGGTGGCAGCATGATCGACGCAAAAGACAGAGAGATCATCGAGGCGCTGCAAACCGGCCTGCCGCTGGTGCCTGTCCCTTACGCGCAGGTGGCCGAGGGGCTGGGTCTGGATGAAGACACTCTGATGTTCCGCCTCGCCGACATGAAATCGCGCGGCGTCATCCGGCGCATTGCGGCGGCCCCAAACCACTACAAGCTGGGCATGACATCGAACGGCATGACCGTTTGGGATGTCGCAGACAACCGCGTGGCCGAGATGGGCACCCAGATCGGCCTTCTGCCCTTTGTCACCCATTGCTATGAACGCCCCCGCGCGCTGCCCGACTGGCCCTACAACCTGTTTGCCATGGTCCATGGCACCGACCGGGCTGAGGTCGAAGAAAAGCGCGCCGAAATCGCGGCCATTCTGGGCGAGGCCTGCCGGGCGAAAGATATCCTCTATTCCACGCGCATCCTGAAAAAGACCGGGCTGCGCCTGAAAACGAAAGGCTGAGATATGTTCCGCCTGACCGAATACATGCAACAGCTGGTCAAACCAACCCCGGTGCGTAAACGCCGCCCCGGCCCGGTGAAACCGGTGGTGATCTGGAACCTGACACGGCGCTGCAACCTGAAATGCCGCCATTGCTACACCGTCTCGGCGGATGTGGCCTTCCCCGGTGAGCTCAGCCACGAGCAAGCCATGGTAACCCTTGAGGATCTGGGCCAATTTCGCGTCCCGGCCCTGATCCTCTCGGGTGGGGAACCGCTGGATCGGTTCGATTTCTTCGACATCGCCAAACGCGCCCGCGATCTGGTGCCGATGCTGGCGCTGTCCACGAACGGCACCCGGATTTATGATGAAACCGCCGACATGATCGCCGATGTAGGGTTCAACTATGTCGGCATCTCGCTGGACGGGATCGGTGCCACAAATGATTGGTTCCGCGGCGTTGAAGGAGCCTTTGCCGACGCCCTGCGCGGCGTGCGCGAGTGCAAGAAACGCGGCATCAAGGTTGGTCTGCGGTTCTGCCTGACCGAAGGCACCCAGCATCACCTGCCCGACCTGTTGAAGCTGTGTGATGACGAAGGCGTCGATAAGTTCTACCTGTCCCACCTTGTCTATGCCGGGCGCGGCGACAAGAACCGGGGCGAGGATGCCGAGCATCTGCGCACCCGCACCGGTCTGGACCTGCTGCTGGACCGCGCGTGGGAGGCCGCATCCGGTGGCCGCCCGCTGGACATCGTGACCGGCAACAATGATGCCGATGCCGGGTATTTCCTGAACTGGGTCCGGGCGCATTTTGACGCCGACAAAGCGGCGCATGTGCGAGAGCATCTGGCGGCGTGGGGCGGAAACTCCAGCGGGCTGGGCGTGGCCAATATCGACAATCTGGGCCGCGTGCATCCAGATACCTATTGGTCGGATTACACGGTTGGCAATGTGAAGACCAAACCGTTTTCCGAGTTGTGGACCGGGGACGATCCGATGTTGGCGATGCTGCGCACCCGTCCGCGGCCTTTGAAAGGGCGTTGTGGGGCGTGCCGGTTGAAGGATGTCTGCGGCGGCAACACTCGTATCCGGGCGCTGCAACTGACCGGCGATCCGTGGGCGGAAGATCCGGCCTGTTATCTGTCAAACGAAGAAATCGGCGTGGACGAGGCGGGCGAACGCCTACAGGTCACGCCTTTCCGGGGGAAACGTTATGATCCGGCGCATCAGTTCTTTTGAAACCTATTGTTCTGCTCGTCCAGCCCCTGCACTGGGAGTGAGTGCGGGAGCCTCCGGCGGCCGTATTTGGGACAAGAAGAAGCAGAGGGTTGCTCTGTTTCTGTCCAGCGCTGCGCTGGTTTTGGCCGGTGCAATGGCGCAGGCGGATGCGCCATCGGACTACGCTGAGCATTGCGCATCTTGCCATGGCGAGAACCGGTTGGGCGGGGTTGGCCCTGCGCTGATCCCCGAGACGTTGAAGCGGATGCGGGGGCCGCGGGTGGCCGCCGTGATTGCCGAGGGGCGCACCGCGACGCAGATGCCGGCGTTTTCGCATGAGCTGGACGCGTTGCAGATCGAGGAACTGGCGGGGTGGCTGAAATCTCCGCTGGAAACCAACCCGGATTGGGGTGAGGCCGAGATCATGGCCAGCCGTACTCTGGATGAGGACTATGCGCCGGTGGACGCGCCGGTCTGGGACAGCGACCCGATGAACATCACGCTGGCGGTTGAGACCGGCGATCATCATGTCAGTGTGCTGGATGGGGATACGTTCGAGGTTCTGGACCGGTTCGAAACCCCGTTTGCCGTCCATGGCGGGCCGAAGTTCAGCCCCGATGGGCGCTATGTCTTCATCATGTCCCGCGACGGCTGGGTGCAGAAATACGACATCTGGGCGCTGAAACAGGTGGGCCGCGTGCGCGCCGGTTTGAACAGCCGCAACATCGCCATGTCGGGTGACGGCAAATGGGTGGCTGTTGCGAACTACCTGCCGAACTCTTTGACGCTGCTGTCGACCGAGGATCTGTCAGTCGCAAAAGTCATTGATGTTAAAAGTAAAAAAGGAACCCCAAGTCGCGTCTCAGCGGTCTATCAGGCCCCACCCCGCGAAAGCTTTGTGCTGGCGCTGAAGGATGTGCCCGAGATCTGGGAAGTGTTTTACGGCGACAACCCTCCGCAATTCGGGCTGGGGCACGATTTCCGCATCGAGGGGCAGTTCAAAAACCCTGATCCGTTCCCGGTGCGCAAGATCACGACGCCGGATTATCTGGACGATTTCTTTTTCGACCAGAGTTACGAATACGTCATGGGCGCCTCGCGCGATGGCAATGGCGGGCAGGTGATCGATCTGGTGATCGGGCAGAAAGTGGCCGATCTGGACCTGCCGGGGATGCCGCATTTGGGCTCGGGGATCACGTGGAAACATGGCGACACCACCGTGATGGCGACGCCGCATCTGACCGATGGCACGGTGTCGGTGATCGACATGGAAAGCTGGGAAACGGTCAAGCGGATCAAGACCGAAGGGCCCGGTTTCTTCATGCGCAGCCATGAGAATTCGCCTTATGTCTGGGCCGATGTGTTCTTTGGCCCCAACAAGGACGCGATGCATGTGATCGACAAGCAAAGCCTTGAAATCGTGAGAACTTTACGCCCTGCGCCGGGCAAGACCGTGGCCCATGTGGAGTTCACCAAGGATGGCAGCCATGCGCTGGTTTCGATCTGGGAAGATGACGGCGCGGTGATCGTCTATGACGCGCAGACGCTGGAAGAGGTCCGCCGCCTGCCGATGCGCAAACCGTCTGGGAAATACAATGTCTGGAACAAAATCACCTTCTCGGAAGGCACCAGCCACTGAGGGCAGATGGCCGGTCTGGAAACTGGCCGTTTTGCTTTATCCGGCCACGGCGCTGACCGTGGCCATCAACCTGTTTCTGGCCGGGCTGATCCTGCACAGCGCGGGGTTCAGCGCCATCGCGCCGGTGCCTGCAATCCTGTGGTCAATCCCGCTGGGTATACCCGCCGCGTGGCTGGCCGGTCGGTGGGTGCGCGGGTTGATGGACGAGGCAGATACTTGATTATAAATAGGAAAATCAGAATTTCCCCTCACCTAACCTAAGTCAAGTAGCGACTCGGGCGATTCCAATACTCCAAAAGGCATAGCTTCCCGAGGCGGAGACTCCATGCCTGCCCTGAAACCATTGCACAATCTCCCTGCCCGCGCGGTTCGCGCGGCGGTCGGGTTGGCGGGCATCGTCCTTTTGTTGTTGCAGACCTTTGGGCCGGCGCTGGCGAGTCCCGGTGAAAGTGTCTGGGTGGAGATCTGCTCGGAAGGCGGCGCGGTCTGGGTCGAGGTTGACCTTGAGGAGGGCACCGAAGACCCGGCCGCGTATTGCCCGAAATGCGCCGATTGCGCGCTGTGCGCCATCACCAGCGCCGCGCCGATGCCCGGGCTGACACAGGTGGCGCAGGCCGGGATCTTCCATTTTGTACATGGGAAAATCGGCACATCTTCCGTTTTGTACCAAACTCATCGGCTGTGGCCCGAGACCCGAGGGCCCCCATGCGCGCCCGAAATCACAACCGAACGCGCCCTGCGCGCGTCCATGGCATTCACCCAAATTCCCGGAGGTGCGCCGTGGTCGTAAGTCGCGCAATCCATTTCCTGCTGGCCTTTGCCCTGTCCTGCCTGATGGCGATCAGTGCCCATGCCGACAGCCTTGCCAGCTTCTTGCCTGATTTTGAGCCCGCCGATCTGGCCCCCGGTGCCGATGCCTTTGGCCCGGTCCGCGAGGACGTGCCGGTGGCCCCCGTTCTTAAAGACGGCGACCGCATCGCTTGGGCTTTCTTAACCTCTGATCTGGTGGGCACCACCGGGTATTCCGGCAAGCCCATCCATGTGGTCGCGGCCATCGATGATGAGGCGGTGTTGACCGGGGTGCAACTGGTCAAGCACTCGGAACCCATCGTGCTGATCGGCATCCCCAATTCCCGCATGGTTGAGCTGACCGAAGGTTATGCCGGGCTGGACCTGAAGGTCGAAGCGGAAACCGGTGGTGAGGGGCATGACCTAGACATCATCTCGGGCGCGACGGTCACGATCATGGTGATCGATGACAGCCTTGTGCGTGGCGGTATCAAGGTGGCGCGCGCGCTGGGGCTGGGCGGTTTGGCTCCGGCGCAGGCCGATGGGCCCAAGCGCGAGGTCGATCTGGCGCAGGACGCCATCTATGACTGGACGACGCTGTCGGGCGACGGCTCGGTGCGGCGGCTGACGCTGGATATCGGGCAGGTCAACGCGGCGTTTGAGGCCACGGGCGATCAGCGCGCCATCAAGCGCCCTGAACCCGGTGAACCTGATGACACCTATATCGACATGCATATGGCGCTGGTCTCGGTGCCCTCGATCGGCAAGTCGCTGCTGGGCGATGCCGAATATCAGAACATGGTCGACTGGCTGGACGAGGGCGAACAGGCCATTCTGGTGCTGGGGCGCGGGGCCTACAGCTTCAAGGGCTCGGGCTATGTCCGGGGCGGGATTTTCGATCGGATTCAGTTGATTCAGGGCGACAACTCGGTGCGGTTCTTTGACAAGCAGCAGCGCCGTCTGGGCGAGGTTGCAGCCCCCGATGCCCCAAGCTTCACCGAGCTGGACATCTTCAAGATCCCCGCCGAGGCCGAGTTCGACCCCGCCGAGCCGTTCCGCCTGCAACTGCTCGCCCAGCGGGCCGTGGGTGCGGTTGAGAAAACATTCCTGACCTTCGATCTGGGCTACAAACTACCCGAGCAGTATCTGCTGCCCGTCGCGGCCCCTGTGGTTGTCGATGACGCCACCGGCGAGGCGGCGGCCAAGGCCGCGCTGTGGAAACGCATCTGGAAGGACCGCACGGTCGAGATCGGGGTGCTGGGCGCGATGCTGCTGGTGCTGACCGCGACCTTCTTCTTCCAGTTCCACGCCACCATGAATGCGCGGGTCTTTTACTGGTTCCGCATCGGATATCTGACCATGACGCTGTTCTTCATCGGCTGGTATGCCAACGCGCAGCTGAGCGTGGTGAACCTGATGGCTCTGGCGGGCAGCTTGCGCACCGGATTCTCGTGGGATGCTTTCCTACTGGACCCGCTGGTCTTTATCCAGTGGTTCGCCGTCGCCGCCGCGCTGCTGTTCTGGGGGCGTGGGGCCTATTGCGGCTGGCTGTGCCCGTTCGGCGCGCTGCAGGAACTGACCAACAAGATCGCGCGCGCGCTGAAAGTGCCGCAATGGACCCTGCCATGGGGTCTGAACGAACGCCTCTGGCCTGCGAAATACATGATCTTTCTGGTGCTGTTCGGGATCAGCTTTGTCTCGATCCCGCTGGCCGAGACCTATGCCGAGGTCGAGCCGTTCAAGACCGCGATCATCCTGAAATTCATGCGCGACTGGCCGTTTGTGGTCTTTGCGCTGGCCCTGCTGGGGATCGGGCTGTTCGTGGAACGGTTCTACTGCCGCTATCTCTGCCCGCTGGGCGGGGCGCTGGCGATCCCTGCCCGTATTCGCATGTTCGACTGGCTGCGCCGCTACAAGGATTGCGGCACGCCGTGCCAGACCTGCGCCAATGAATGCCCCGTTCAGGCGATCCACCCCACCGGTGAGATCAATCCGAACGAGTGCGTCACCTGCCTGCATTGTCAGGTGCTCTATCAGTCCGAGGACAAATGTCCCGTCGTTATCCGCCAGCTGAAACGGCGGGCCAAGACAGGGTCGGTCCAGATGAAGACCCCGCTCGGACGACCACCGGCGAACCATCCGAACGCCAAACCGCAAACCGTTTCCTAAAAGGAGGGACGATCATGTCGGAACATGACAAGAAACTGAACATCACACGCCGCGGGATGCTGGGCGCAACCGCAACCGGCGCGGTGATTGCCGGGACGGGCCTCGGCTCGACCCTGATGACCGCGCGCGAGGCAAGTGCCGCCGCGAATGCGCATCTGGAGCCGGGTGAGCTGGACGAATATTACGGCTTCTGGTCCTCGGGCCAGACCGGCGAGCTGCGCATCTTGGGTGTTCCTTCGATGCGTGAGCTGATGCGGGTGCCGGTGTTCAATCGCTGCTCGGCCACCGGCTGGGGTCAGACCAATGAATCGCTGAAGGTTCTGACCGACGGCCTGCTGCCCGAAACCAAGGAGTTTCTGGCCGCAAACGGCAAGGTCACTTATGACAATGGCGACCTGCACCACCCGCATATGTCGTTCACCGATGGCACCTATGACGGCCGCTATCTGTTCATGAACGACAAGGCCAACACCCGCGTGGCCCGTGTGCGCTGCGATGTGATGAAATGCGACAAGATCATCGAGATCCCGAATGCGCATGACATCCACGGTCTGCGCCCGCAGAAATACCCGCGCACCGGCTATGTCTTTGCCAATGGTGAACACGAGGCTCCGCTGGTCAATGACGGCCAGATCCTCGACGATCCGTCCAAATACGTGAACATCTTTACCGCCATCGACGGTGATACGATGGAAATCGCATGGCAGGTGATGGTGTCGGGCAACCTCGACAACACCGACTGCGACTATCAGGGCAAATACGCGTTCTCGACCTCGTACAACTCGGAAATGGGGATGAACCTCGCCGAGATGACCGAGAATGAGCTGGACCACGTGGTTGTGTTCAACCTCAAAGCCATTGAAGAGGCCGTGGCTGCCGGCAACTATCAGGAACTGAACGGCGTCAAGGTCGTGGATGGCCGCAAAGAGGCAGGCGGCACCCTGACCCGCTATATTCCGATCCCGAACTCGCCGCATGGCGTCAACGTCGCCCCCGACAAGAAACACGTGATGATCAACGGCAAGCTGTCGCCGACGGTATCCGTGATCGACGTTGAAAAACTGGATGCGGTGTTCGAAGGCGCCGATCCGCGCTCGGCCATTGTGGCGGAACCGCAGCTGGGTCTTGGCCCGCTTCACACCGCGTTTGATGGCAAGGGCAATGCCTACACCACCCTGTTCCTCGACAGCCAGGTGGTGAAATGGGACATCGCCAAAGCGATCGAAGCCTTTGGTGGTGCGGATGTCGATCCGATCCTCGACAAGGTGGATGTGCAGTATCAGCCGGGCCACAACTCGACCTCGATGGGCGAGACCGCCGAGGCGGACGGCAAGTGGCTGATTTCGATGAACAAGTTCTCGAAGGACCGCTTCTTGAATGTGGGTCCGCTGAAGCCTGAAAACGAGCAGTTGATCGACATCTCGGGCGACAAGATGAAGGTGGTCCATGACGGCCCGACCTTTGCGGAACCGCATGACTCGATCCTTGTGCACCGGTCCAAGGTGAACCCGGTCAATGTCTGGGATCGCAACGACCCGATGTGGGAAGATGCGCGCAAACAGGCCGAGGCCGATGGCGTCGATCTGGACTATGGCGCGGATGAGCCGATCCGGGATGGCAACAAGGTGCGGGTCTACATGACCTCGGTCGCACCTGTGTTCAGCATGGAGAAGTTCACAGTCAAGCAGGGTGATGAAGTCACTGTCTATGTCACCAACCTGGATGACGTGGACGATGTGACCCACGGCTTCTGCCTGTCGAACTTCGGCGTCGCGATGGAGGTTGCACCGCAGGCCACCGCCTCGGTCACGTTCATTGCCGACCGTCCGGGCGTGCACTGGTTCTATTGCCAGTGGTTCTGCCACGCGCTGCACATGGAGATGCGCGGCCGGATGTTCGTTGAGCCGCGGAGCGCGTAACATGCGTTGGTCCCTGCTCATACCGCTCCTGCTCGGCTCGCCCCTTTGGGCGGCGGACTGGGATGTGCCCAACCGGGCGGGGGCCATCAATCAGATACTGGCGCAGGCGGCGGATGGAGACACCCTCCGCCTGAGCCCCGGTGTTTATACCGAAACACTTGTTCTGGACCGGCCCGTCACCATTGACGGGCAGGGCTTGGCCACCATTGACGGCCAAGGCGAAGGCAGCGTCATCACCGTGACCGGGCCGGGCGTGACGGTGCGCGGGCTGACGGTGATTGGCTCAGGCGACAGCCATGACGGGATCGACAGCGGTATCCAGCTGACCAAGACGGCCCACGCGCCGGTGGTCGAGGATAATGTGCTGCTGGGCAATCTCTATGGCATCGACATCCACGGAGCCAAGGACAGCATCGTGCGCCGCAACCGGATCGAGGGGCGGCAGGACCGCCACATGAACGCGCGCGGCAATGGGGTCTATGTCTGGAACGCGCCGGGTGCCGTTGTCGCCGACAATGATATTCAACTTGGCCGCGATGGGATTTTCGTGAATTCTTCGAAGAAGAATTTGTTCACCGGCAACCTGTTCCGTGATCTGCGCTTTGCCGTGCATTATATGTATGCCGACAATTCCGAGGTCAGCAACAACGTCTCGATCGGCAACGATCTGGGCTATGCGGTGATGTTCACCTCGAATGTCAAAGTCACCGACAATGTCTCGATCGATGACCGTGAACATGGCGTGATGCTGAACTATGCCAACAAGAGCGTCATCACCGGCAATGTGGTCAAAGGTGCGAAAGAGAAGTGCACCTTCCTTTATAATTCGAACAAGAACGAATTCACCGACAACTGGTTTGAAGGCTGCGGCATCGGCATCCACTTTACCGCCGGCAGTGAGCGCAACCGGATCGTTGGCAATGCCTTTGTCGGCAACCGGACGCAGGTGAAATTTGTCTCGACCAAATGGGTTGAGTGGTCAGAAGACGGGCGCGGAAACTATTGGTCCGATTTCGCCGCCTATGATGTGGATGGCAACGGCGTGGCCGATGCCCCCTATCGCCCCAACGATTCAATGGACCATGTGCTGTGGACCCAACCCGCAGCCAAATTGCTGCTCGGCTCCCCTGCCGTGCAGCTGGTGCGCTGGTCGCAATCGGCCTTCCCGGCGCTGTTGCCGGGCGGCGTGATGGACAGCAACCCCTTGATGCAAGCCCCTGAACCCCCAGCTATGAAAAAGGTGCCTCATGACGGATAAGGCCCTGACGATTAACCAAGTCTGCAAGGACCGTGGCAAGACCCGCGTTCTTGACGATATCACCCTGTCCCTTGCCCCCGGTCAGCGCGTGGCGCTGCTGGGCCATAACGGCGCGGGCAAGTCGACGCTGATCAAATCCATCCTCGGCCTGACGCCAATTGAGGGCGGCACCATCCGCATCGGAGACGCCACCCCCGGCAGCGCGCAGGCACGGCGCGAGACGGCCTATCTGCCCGAGGCGGTGTCGTTCCATCCGGCGTTGACGGGCCGCGAGCAACTGACCCTGTTCGCACAGCTTTCAGGCGCGAAGGCGGATGTACCCGGCCTGTTGGAGCGGGTCGGCCTGAGCGATGCGCTGGACCGCCGGATCGGAGCCTATTCCAAAGGGATGCGGCAACGTCTGGGTCTGGCACAGGTGCTGCTGGGTCAGCCGAAAGTCGCATTGTTGGACGAGCCGACGAGCGGGCTGGACCCGATCTCGCGGCAGGATTTGTACGCTATCATCGATGAGCTGGCGTCGCAGGGCACCGCTGTTCTGATCGCCTCCCACGCGCTGACCGAGGTTGAGGCCCGCACCGACCGCATCGCCATCATGCGCAAGGGTCGGATGGTGGCGGATGACACGCTGACCAACCTGTCTGTGCTGGCCGGTCTGCCGATCCGCCTGAAGGTGCGCGCCAGTGCCAACCCCGATGCGCTGGCCGCCGAACTGGGCGGCAACCGCATCAACGGCGCGTCGGTGGAGCTGCTGTGTTCGCCGGAAGACAAGATGGAGGCCCTGCGCCGCATCGCCGGATTGGGCGACGCGGTGGCGGATGTGGAAATGACACCGCCCAAGCTGGAAGACCTTTATCGCCACTATGCACAGGAGGAGAGGCTATGACCCGCTTCCTCGCCATCACCCGCACCGAAATGCTGATCCTGCGCCGCAACCGCTGGCTGCTGGTCGCGACGCTGATCATGGTGCTGTTCGCGCTGGCGCTGACCTTTGCGGGCAGCGCGCCAACCGGCACGCTGGGGGTCGATATGCTGACCGTCTCGGTCGCGTCGATGACCACGCTATCGGTCTATCTTGCACCCTTGCTGGCGCTGATGATTTCTTTCGATGCCATCGCAGGTGACGTGGACCGGGGCAGTCTGTCACTATTGTTGTCCTACCCGGCGGGGCGCGGAGAAATCTTGTTGGGCAAGTTCACCGCCCATCTGGCGGCGCTGGCTTTCGCCATGACCGTCGGTTTCGGCACCGCCGGCGCGGTGGCGGCCTTTTTCGGGGGCGCGGGTCCGGAAAGCCTGATGGCTCTGGCGCGCCTGATCCTCACCTCGATCCTGCTGGGCGCCGTGTTTCTGGCGCTGGGATACCTGCTGTCCGCCTTGGCAAAGGGGGCCACCGCGGCGGCGGGTCTGTCGGCCGGGCTCTGGCTGGTTTTTGTCGTCCTCTATGATCTGGGCCTGTTGGGGGCCGTGGTCATGGACAAGGGCGGCACCTTCACCCAATCCGTCTTTCCGTGGGTGATGGTGGCCAACCCGGCCGACGCATTCCGTCTGTGGAACATCGCCGCTACCGAAGGCGTCGCCATGGCATCCGGCATGACCGGGGCCGCGCAGGCCCTGCCGGTCTGGGCCGCACCCGTATCGCTTTTGATCTGGCCGGTGATCGGCTTTGCCCTTGCGCGGCTGGCGTTCCGGAGGGTTGAACCATGAAACGTCTGTGCCTGATTGCCCTGATCGCGCTGGCTGCCTGCAAGGAAGAGGTCGCCGAGGCCCCCGACCCCGTGGACCTGACCCCCGACGCGCTGAGCTTTTTCTGCCAGATGAACATCGCAGAACATGGCGGGCCCAAGGGGCAGATCCATCTGGAAGGCTACCCCGCGCCGCTGTTTTTCGCACAGGTGCGCGACATGGTGGCCTATCTCAAAAGCCCCGAGCGTGACGCCAAGATCACCGCCATCTATGTCAGCGACATGGGCGTAGCGCCCAATTGGCAGCAACCGGGTATCTCCAACTGGATCGCCGCGGATGCCGCGACCTTCGTGGTCGGCTCCAACGTTGCAGGCGGCATGGGCGCGCGTGAGGTTGTCCCCTTTGCCGACCCGACCGCCGCCGAGGCCTTCATCAACACCTACGGCGGCACACCCCTGCCCCTGTCGGACATCCCCGATGCCGAAGTGTTGGGCCCCGTCGATCTGGACCTGAAACTGGAGACCCCCGCATGACACCCCTGTCCCGCCGCCGTTTCCTGACCATCTCAGCGGCCTGCGCTGCGGTTCCAACACTCGCATCCGCTGCCCCCGTTGCCCATTGGCGCGGAACAGCGCTTGGGGCAAAGGCCAGCCTGCAATTGGTGGGGCTGGAGGATGCGCAAGCCGCGCCGTTCATTGCATCAATCGAAGCCGAACTGAGCCGCCTCGAGAACATCTTCAGCCTGTACCGGCCGCAATCACAGCTCAGCCAGTTGAACCGGGATGGAGTCCTGACTGCACCAGCCCCGGAATTGCTGAATGTCCTGAGCCTGTGTTCGGCCCTGCACGCGGCCTCGGACGGGGCATTTGATCCGACTGTCCAACCGGTGTGGCAGGCTCTGGCGCTGCAGGCGAATGCCTCGGAGTTGACAGCCGCGCGCAAGACCGTCGGTTGGCACCGCGTCCGGTTTGACGCCAGCGATGTGCGCCTGCCGGTGCCCGGCATCTCGGCCCTGACGCTGAACGGCATTGCACAGGGCGCAATCACCGATCGCATTGCGGCCTTGCTGCGATCTTTTGGCCTGCGCGATGTCATGGTGGATATGGGGGAAATCGTCGCCATAGGCCACCGCAAGGATGGGCGGCCCTGGCAGGTTGGTCTGTCCGAGGAGGGAATGGTGATCCGGGAAATCGCGTTGCGGGACCGCGCGGTTGCGACATCTGCCACCAACGGCACCCTGTTTGCGGATAGCCAGGGGCACATCCTGAACCCCACCGGTCAGGCGGTAACGCGCGCCACCGTGTCCGTTTCCGCACCCGAGGCAGCGCTTGCGGACGGTCTGTCGACGGCCCTCTGCGCGGCCTCCGCTGCGCAAGCGCCAACCATACTCACGTCGTTCCCGACGGCCAAGCTGGAGATGCAAAACCGGTAACAATTTGACCCCGACCGGGAATTCCCGGATAGATTGCCGCATGACGCAGCCTCCTATCCTATGGACATTCCGCCGCTGCCCCTACGCCATGAGGGCGCGCCTTGGCATTCTAAGCGCAGGCGTAACGGTTGAGTTGCGGGAAATCCTGCTGAGGGACAAACCGCAGGCGTTTCTGGACACCTCGGCCACCGCGACAGTGCCCGCCCTGCGTCTGGAGGATCAGGTTCTTGACGAGAGCCTGGACATCATGGTCTGGGCGCTGGAGCGAAACGATCCACACCGGCTGTTGGACATGCCGCAGGACGGGTGGGGCCTGATCGAAACGAATGATGGCCCGTTCAAAGCGGCGCTGGATCACACAAAATACGCCACCCGATATCCGGAACTGAACCACGAAGCCGAGCGGAACAAGGCGGCCCGCTATCTGATCGACCTCGACCAAAGGCTGAGCAACCGGCCCTGGCTTTTCGGAAACCGCCCGACCCTTGCCGATCTGGCGCTGCTGCCGTTTGTCCGCCAGTTTGCCCATATCGACCGGGGCTGGTTTGACGATCAGCCATGGCCGAACCTGATCCTATGGCTCGACCGTTTTCTGGACAGTGAAGCCTTTGGGCAGATCATGCACAAATACAAAGCGTGGTCCAAGACTGACGAACCGATCTGGTTCGGTGGGTGAATTGAGCGCTGCAAAGGCGGCTCCGAAGGGTATCCCAAAATGGCCGCGACGCGGCTTAGGACAAATGTGCGGTCGCTTCGATTTCGACCAATGCCTCGTCCTCGACCAATCCGGCGACGACGATCATTGACATGGCCGGGAAATGGCGTCCGAAAACCTCGCGATAGGCGGCACCGACCTCGGCCTGTTTGGCCAGATACTCCTGTTTGTCGACAACAAACCACGTCAGGCGGGTCACGTCGCTGACCTGACCGCCCGCTTCCTCGACAATGGCAGCGATATTGGCCAGCGCCTGTTTCATCTGGGGGACAAAGCCGCCCTCGACAAAGCGTTTGTTCCCGTCCCAGCCGATCTGACCGCCGATATGCAGCGTGCCGTCCTTGGTCAGCATGCCATTTGCGTAGCCCTTGGCTGGCAACCAGCCTTGCGGATGGATCACTGTGTGGGTCATGAGGTTTCGTCCCTGAATACATCTAACTTTTTGCGAATATCGTCCGGCCACGGGGCCGAGCAGCCGCCGGACCCGGTGTGAACCAACGTCGCGGTGGTGGTAAAGCGCAGTTCCTCTCCGGCATGGGCGGTCATACAGTAATCGGCAGACCGGGCACCGATCCGGGTTATGACCAGCGCCAGCACCAGATGGTCGCCATGACGGCTGGGGGCGGAGAACCGCGTTTGGATCTGTCCGGTGGGCACGCCGCCGGTTTTGTGGAGGGTTTCGAACGGGAGGCCCAACGCCTCATCAAAGAACGCCTCGACACAATCGTTCATCATCTCGAAATACCGTGGGAAAAAGACGATCCCCGCCGGGTCGCAATGTTTGAACAACACTTTTTGCGGAAAGGTAAACGCCATCACACCCCCACATACCGCTCCGAGATGTCAGGGGTCAGGTCCGTCATCGCCCCGGCCCAGACGGTTTTGCCGCGCTCCAGAATCACCGCCTTGTCCGACACGGCGGCCAGTTCCTTAAGTGATTTGTCGATCAGCAGGATTGCGACGCTGGTTTCCGACTTGAGGCGGCGCAGCGCGGCCCAGATTTCCTGCCGGATGATCGGGGCCAACCCCTCGGTCGCTTCATCCAGGATCAGCAGACGCGGGTTGGTCATCAGGGCGCGACCGATGGCCAGCATCTGCTGCTCACCGCCCGACAAGGACGCAGCGCGCTGGTCCGAGCGTTCGCCGAGGCGGGGGAACAGGTCGGCCACGGTTTGCAACGTCCACGCACCGGGCCGCGCGGCGGCGATCAGGTTTTCGCGCACCGTCAGATCGGCAAAGCAGCGGCGGCCTTCGGGCACAAGCCCAACGCCAAGCCGAGCCACCTTGTGGCTGGGCAGCGCGTGCAGATCGTGGCCGTCAAACCTTAGTTTGCCCTCGGATCGGATCATGCGGCAGATGGCCTTGACTGTTGTTGTCTTGCCCATGCCGTTGCGCCCCATTAGGGCTGTCACCTCGCCCTCGTCCATGGTCAGGTCAACGCCAAACAGCGCCTGACTGACGCCGTAGCTTGCGGTGAGGGCGTCGAGGGTCAGGAAACTCATGCTTCTTCCCCCAGATAAGCTTCGCGCACCTCTGCGCTGGTGCGGATTTCGTCCGCCGTACCGGTGGCGATGACCTTGCCATAGACCAGAACGCTGATCCGGTCGGCCAGTGCAAAGACCGCATCCATGTCATGCTCGACCAACAGGATCGGAGCCTCGGCCCGCAGGCCATCCAGAAAACCGGTCAGCCGTTTCGATCCCCCTGCCCCAAGCCCGGCCATCGGCTCGTCCATGACGAACACGCGGGGGGACAGTGTAAGGGCGACGGCGACCTCAAGCTGGCGGCGCTGCCCGTGGCTGAGGTTGGCGCAGCGGATGTTGCGGTCGTCGCTAAGTCCAACGCGTTCCAGCGCAGCCTCGGCGCGTTCGGTCAGGGCGCGGGTCTTCAACGCACCGCGCCAGAACCGCCAGGCGGCCCCGCTGGCCCCAATTGCGCCCAGAACCGCGTTTTCCAACACGGTATCCTCCATGCACAGGGCCGAGATCTGGAACGTGCGCCCCATCCCGGCCCGCGCCCGCGCCTGCGTGCTGAGGGCAGACACGTCACGCCCCTGCAGAAACACCCGCCCGGAATCCGGCGTCAGCCCGCCGCAAATTTGCTGGATCAGGGTCGACTTGCCAGCGCCGTTGGGACCGATGATGGCGTGAATCTCTCCGGCTTTCAGGTCGATCGAGACGTCATCCGTGGCTTTCAGGGCCCCAAAGCTTTTCATCAGGTTTTGAGTGGCAAGGACCGGATCAGACATGAGCGCCCTCCTTGCCAGTCAACAGACCGATCAACCCGCCCCGTCCGAACAACACGATGCACAGCAGGATGATGCCCAGAAACACATGCCAGTATTCGGTCAAGCCGCCCAGAAAATGCTCGAGCGCCACAAAGACGCAGGCCCCGACAACCGGCCCCATCAGGCGACCAACCCCGCCTATGATGATCAGAACGATCAATTCGCCCGACAACTGCCAGCCGAACATGGAAGGTGAGACAAAGCGGTTCAGGTCCGCAAACAATGCGCCCGCAAGCCCGGTGATTGCGCCGGAGATCACAAAAGCAAGCAGCCGCAGGCGCACCGGGTTCATCCCCACCGTCTCAACCCGGATGCTGGATTGCCGGGCGGCGTTCAGCGCCAGACCGAAGGGCGAAGCCTGCAGCCGCGCGTTCAGGTACAGGACGACACACAGGATCACAAAGCAAATGCCGAAGAACTGGATCGGAACCAATGTGTTCAGCCCCGGAAATCCGTTGCGCACATAGATCGAGACCCCATCCTCACCCCCGTATTCGGCCCAGGAGATGGCGAAGTAAAAGAACATCTGCCCGAAGGCGAGCGTGATCATGATGAAATACACGCCCGTGGTCTGCAGCGTCAGCAGCCCGATGAAAAAGGCGATGATGGCCGAGACCAGCATGGCCACCAGCCAGATCACCGGCATGGAGTTGGTGCCGCCGGTGGAAAACAGCCCCAGATCGAGCGTGGTATAAGTTTGTGCATGATAGGCCATAATGCCCATCGCATAGCCGCCGATGCCAAAGAACACCGCGTGGCCAAAACTGACCATGCCGCCGATGCCGAGGATGATGTTCAGCCCCACAGCGGCCAGTGCAAGGATCACCGCGCGGGTGACAAGCGTAATGGTAAAGGGCTCGTCCATGACCAGCGCGAACAGGGGCAGCGCCACAAGACCGCCGATCACCAGCGTGTTCAGCAGGCGTTCGTTAATCCTCATGCACGCGCTCCGAACAGACCGGTGGGGCGGAAGAACAGCACCAGCCCCATCAGCACGTAGATGCCCATCGAGGCGATCGCCGCGCCGCTTTTCTGCGCCGCCCCGGTATCCATGAACAGTTTGAACAGTTCGGGCAGGAAAACCCCTCCCAGCGTGTCGGTCAGCCCGACCAGCAGCGCTCCGATAAAGGCCCCTCTGATCGAGCCGATGCCGCCGATGACGATCACCACGAAAGCAAGGATCAAGACGGGCTCGCCCATACCGACCTGCACCGATTGGATGGCCCCGACCAGCGCCCCGGCCAGCCCCGCCAAAGCCGCGCCAAGGGCAAAGACCAGCGTATAAAGCTTGGATATATCGACCCCCAACGCGGCAATCATCTCACGGTCGTTTTCACCGGCGCGGATTTGCACGCCCAGACGTGTGCGTTCAATCAGCGCCCAAAGGCCGATGGCAACCGCAAGTCCGATGGCGATCAGGGTCAGACGGTACAGCGGGTATTCGATCCCGCCGGGCAGTGTAATAGGCCCTGACAGCGCGTCGGGGATGTCCAGAAACAGCGGGAATGAGCCGAACACCCAGCGCGTTCCTTCCGAAAAGATCAGGATCAGCGCGAAGGTTGCCAACACCTGATCCAGATGCGGTGCCTTGTAGAGCCGCCGGATCACCGCCATCTCGATCACCGCCCCGGCCAGCGCCGCCGCGGCCAACGCCGCCACGAGGCCCAGGAAAAACGACCCCGTCGCGCCCGCCACCGCCGCAGCCGCGAAGGCACCGACCATGTAGAGCGAGCCATGGGCCAGGTTGATCAGCCCCATAACGCCGAAGATCAGCGTCAGACCGGCGGCCATCAAAAACAACATGACGCCGAACTGCAAGCCGTTCAGGACCTGTTCGATAATCAGGATTGAGGACATGAAATCTCCGGACGGTGCGCGCCCGAGGCCGGGCGCGCAAAGGGCTTACATCTTGCAGTCAGCCGCATAGGCGTCCGAGTGGTTTTCCAGCGCGGTGCCGATGATCTTGTTGGTGAAGACGTCGCCATCCTTGATCACCTCGCGCGCATAGATCGTCTGTACCGGGTGGTGGTTCGACCCGAATGAGAAATCGCCGCGTGTGCTGTCAAATTCGGCGGCGCGCAGCGCTTCACGGAACGCATCGGCATCCGACGGATCGGCTTTTTCCAGCGCAGACAGCAACAGGTTCGCCGTGTCAAAACCCTGACTTGCATAGAGCGACGGCAGACGCCCGTATTCCGCCTGGAAGCTTTCGACAAAGGCCGCGTTGGTCGGATTGTCGATATCCTTGTTCCATTGCGAGGTATTCACCACGCCCAGCGCCGCATCGCCAACCGCCTGCAGGATCCCCTGATCGAAGCTGAAGGCCGGGCCGACCACCGGCAGATCAATGCCGCTGTCCGCGTATTGCTTGAGGAAGGAAATCCCCATACCGCCTGGCAGAAAGAAGAACACGCTGTCCGCATCGCTGGCCCGAATCTGGGCCAGTTCGGCGGCGTAATCCGTTTGACCAAGCTGGGTATAGACCTCACCCGCCAGATCCCCTTCGAAGAAGCGTTTGTAACCCGTCAGCGCGTCCGTTCCCGCCGGGTAGTTCGGGGCGAGGATGAAGCTGTTTTTGTATCCGGCACCGTTGGCATACGCCCCTGCGGCCTCGTGCAGGTTGTCGTTTTGCCAGGCCACGTTGAAATAGTTCTGATGACAGTTTTTGCCCGCCAGAGGCGACGGTCCAGCGTTCGGCGACAGATAGAACACGTTCTGGTTCACGGCTGCAGGCACAACGGCCATTGCAAGGTTCGACCAGATGATGCCAGTCATCACATCCACGCGCTCGGACTGGATCATTTTATCCGACAGTTGCACGGCAATGTCGGGTTTGCGCTGATCGTCCTCGATCACGACGTCGATATCGTCGCGGCCCGACTGCGCAATGGCCAGCATGAAGCCGTCGCGCACATCAATACCCAGCCCCGCCCCGCCGCCAGACAGCGTTGTGATCATCCCGACCTTAACCTCGGCCAGTGCCGATGAGGTGCACAGCGCCGTTGCGGCGGCGGCCATAAGTAGTTTCTTCATTTCAGTCTCCCCTTGTTGGTTATCAGCTTCACGCCCCAATCCCGGCGATTATGGTTAGGTTTCATCAGCTTGCAACCGCTTCTGCCTTAAGCCTGAACCGTTGCACCTTGCCGGTCTGCGTTTTCGGCAGGTCGTCGCAGAAAACAACGCTGCGCGGGTACTTGTAGGGGGCGATGGCGGTTTTAACGTGCTCTTGCAGCGCTTCGACCGTGGCATCTGACGGTTCGGTGCCTTCGGCCAGAACCACATGCGCCTGCACGATATGGCCCCGCTCCTTGTCCGGCACGCCGATCACCGCGCATTCTGCGACGGCGGGATGCGACAGAAGCGCGGCCTCGACCTCGGGGCCCGCGATGTTGTAGCCCGACGAAACGATCATGTCGTCATTGCGGGCGGCGAAGTGGAAATAGCCGTCGCCGTCCTTCGAGAAACTGTCGCCTGTAATGTTCCAGCCATCCGCAACATAGCCCGCCTGCCGATCATCGTTCAGATAGCGGCAGCCGGTCGGGCCCCGCACGGCCAGACGACCGACCTCACCAATATCGGCCTCGGACCCGTCGGGGCACAGCACCTTGGCCTGATAGCCAGAGACAGGCTTGCCGGTGCAGGCAGGCTGGTGATCGTCAAAACGATTGCTGATGAAGATATGCAGCAGTTCAGTTGCGCCGATCCCGTCGAGCATCGGTTTGCCGGTCTTGGCCATCCAGTCGTCATAGATGGGCTTGGGCAAAGTCTCACCGGCCGAGACGGCGGCGCGCAGGCTGGACAGGTCCGCGCCCTCATCCATCGCATTCAGCATGACGCGATAGGCGGTCGGCGCGGTGAAGCAAACGGTCGCTTTGTATTTCTCGATGATCTCGATCATACCGGGGGGCGAGGCCTGTTCCAGCAAAGTTGCCGTCGCCCCGAAGCGCAGGGGAAAGACCGCCAGCCCGCCCAGACCGAAGGTGAAAGCTAGCGGCGGTGAACCGACAAAGACATCCTCTTGCGTCACACCCAGAACCTCGCGCGCATAGCCGTCGGCGATGATCAGAATGTCCCGGTGGAAATGCATCGTCGCCTTGGGCTCTCCGGTGGACCCCGATGTGAACCCCAGCAACGCAACGTCATCGCGCCCGGTGGCGACGCAGTCGAACTTCACCGGCTTTTCCAGCGCCAGCCGGTCCAGTTCGGCGTCGTGGTTCGAGGTGCCGTCAAAACCCACCACCGTCTTTAGGAATTGACTGCCCTTGGCGCAGGCCGACATCTCATCCATCAGCCGCGTATCGCAGAGCGCGAACTGAATCTCGGCTTTGTCGACATATTTGGTTAGCTCCGACGCCCGTAACATCGGCATCGTATTCACCACCACCGCACCCACCTTGGTGGCGGCCAGCCAACAGGCGACCATGGCCGGGTTGTTTGCCGACCGGATCAGCACCCGGTTGCCGGGTTCGACGCCCAAATCCTCGACCAGCGCATGGGCCAGACGGTTGGTCCAGTCCGTCAGTTCCTTATAGGTGCGCAGGCGACCATTGCCGATCAGCGCGGTGTTGTCCGCAAAGCCTTTTTCCACCATTGCATCAGTGAGTTCGTAGCCGACATTCAACCGATCGGGATACTCGAATCCGTCCAGCAGGAAGTCCGGCCACTGCTCCTGAGGCGGCAGATTATCTCGTGCGAATGTGTCGGTATGGGCCGAAGGACCAAGCATCACGAACCTCCCATATGTGCCGCCTGAGCCGCACGCGCGATGATCACTTTTTGCACATCGGACGCGCCCTCATAGATGCGCAACGCGCGGATTTCCCGATAGAGCTTCTCGACGGAATTGCCCGAGCGCACGCCCTCGCCGCCGAACAGCTGAACCGCCTTATCGATCACCTGCTGGGCCTGATCCGTGGCATAAAGCTTGGCCATGGCGGCTTCGCGGGTAATCCGGGGCGCGCCGCTGTCCTTGGCCCAGGCCGCGCGGTAGATCAACAAGGCGCTTGCGTCCACGTCCAGCGCCATGTCGGCGATGTGGCCCTGCACCATCTGCAGATCGAATAGCGGCGCGCCCTGCACCCGCCGGGTGGTGACCCGCTGCAACGCCTCGTCCAGCGCGCGGCGGGCAAAGCCCAAGGCGGCGGCGGCCACGGTCGAGCGGAAGACGTCCAGCACCGACATGGCAATGCGAAACCCCTGCCCCGGCGCGCCGATTATCGCACCCGCAGGCACGCGGCAATCGGTAAACCTGAGCCGCGCGAGAGGGTGCGGCGCGATGGTGTCCAACCGCTCGACCACATCGAACCCCGGCAGGCCGGGCGTGACGATGAAAGCTGACAGGCCCTTGGCCCCCGGGGCCTCTCCCGTCCGGGCAAAGAGAGTATAAACGTCTGCGATGCCACCGTTCGATATCCACGTTTTCTCGCCATTCAGAACGTAGCTATCGCCGTCCCGCGTGGCGGTCATCGTGGAATTGGCCACGTCCGAACCCGATTGCGGCTCGGTCAGGGCAAAGGCCGAGATGGCCCGCCCCGCCCGCGTTTTGGGCAGCCACTGTGCCTTTTGCGCGTCCGAGCCGAACAGAGAAATCGCCCCGGTCCCCAGCCCCTGCATGGCAAAGGCGAAATCCGCCAGCCCGTCGTGGCGCGCCAAGGTCTCGCGCGCCAGACAGAGGGTACGCACGTCCAACTGACCATTCTCGTCACCTGTTACGCGCAGTAGGCCCGCCTCACCCAAGGTCGCCACCAGCCTGCGGCATGCGGCATCGGTGTTGGCGTGATCCACGTCCAGACCCGCAGCGACCTGCTCGACCCGCGCGGCCCAGTCGCGGTGGCGGGGTTCAAAGAAGGGCCAGTCGAGGAAACTCTGATCCGCCATCAATCGCCCTCGAACACTGGTTTTTCTTTGGCTACGAAGGCATTGTAGGCGCGTTCGAAATCGCCGGTCTGCATGCAGATGGCCTGCGCCTGAGCCTCGGCTTCAATCGCCTGTTCAATCGACATCGACCATTCCTGCGCCAGCATCGTCTTGGTCATCATATGCGCAAAGTTTGGCCCCGCCGCGATCCGCTCGGCCAGTTCGTGCGCGGCACCATCCAGTGCATCCGCAGGGACAATCCGGTTGTAGAACCCCCAGTCTGCACCCTCAACTGCGGTCATCGACCGGCCGGTATACAGCAGCTCCGCCGCCCGACCCTGCCCGATGATCCGGGGCAGGATGGCACAGGCGCCCATGTCACAGCCCGCAAGACCGACCCGGGTGAACAGAAAAGCGCATTTGGCCTCGGGAGTCGCGATGCGCAGGTCCGAGGCCATGGCGATGATCGCCCCTGCGCCGACGCAGACCCCGTCAATCGCCGCAATGACCGGCTTGCCGCAATTCACCATCGCTTTGACCAGATCTCCGGTCATCCGGGTAAAGGCCAAAAGCTCTTTCATATTCATGCGCGTCAGCGGCCCGATGATGTCATGCACATCCCCACCGGACGAGAAATTGCCGCCATTTGAGGCAAAGATCACAGCATCCACGTCATCCGCATAGATCAAATCACGGAACCAGTCGCGCAGTTCCGCATAGCTTTCAAACGTCAACGGGTTTTTCCGCTCGGGCCGGTTCAGCGCCACGGTGGCAATCCGGTTTTCGATCTGGCACTGGAAGTGCTTCGTGTCACTGCGCATCGGCGTCCTCCGGCATGTTAAATTCGGCGGCCAAGGCACGGGCTTCTTCGGCCGAGAACTGGCCCAGCAGGTCGGCAATCCACGCCTCATGGGCCGAGGCCTGACGGGCGAATTCCGCGCGCCCCTGCCGCGTCATGCGAACCCGATGCGCGCGCCGGTCACCGGGGACGGCCACACGCTCCAGATGGCCGTCTTCGACCAGCCGATCCACGATCCCGGTTACGTTTCCGTTGGACACCCGCAGCGCACCGGAAATCTGGCTCATTTTCAGGCCGTCCTCATACCGCGACAGCGCAGCCATCACATCGAACCGGGGCAGCGTGGTTTTGAACTCATCGCGCAGGTTTTCACGCAACTGTCCTTCGATGGCGCGGGTGGTTTTCAAAAGCCGCAGCCAGAGGCGCAGGCGTTCTTTCGAGGCCGGTTCAAGCGGGATTTTTGCCAAGCTCTGGCTCATACCTCGCCCCCCGAGACGCTGAGGCCATGCCCGTTGATCGATGCCGCCCCTTTCGAGGCCAGAAAGACCGCCGTCGCCGCGACCTCTTCGGGGGCGATCAGACGGTGCATGGGGTTGGCGGCGGTGATCTTTTCCATCGCTGTCGCTTCGTCCACGTTGAATTTCTCGGCCACACCGCGCGCCGCGTTGGTGGCCATTTCAGTGTCGACGAAGCCCGGACAGATGGCATTACAGGTGATCCCGCTTTTCGCGACTTCCTTGGCGGTCGAGCGCACCAGACCCAGCACCCCGTGCTTGGCAGCAGAATAGGCCGCCAGCGTCGCGCCGCCCTGCAAGGATGCTGTCGAGGCGATGGCGATCAGCCGCCCGCCCGGCTCCATGCCCCTGAGTGCTGCACGGAAAGTCAGGAATACCCCGGTCAGCGTGGTGTTCAGCGTGTCATTCCAATCGGTTAGCGACAGGTCTTTCACCTTCCCCGTGCGCGCGATCCCGGCATTGGCGATCACGACGTCAAACGGGGTTTCAAACAGGTCCGCGACTGAATTCTCGTCCGTCACATCCACCTGTTTCAACGTCATTTCAAAGCCCTGCGAGGCACCCTTTAACGGCTCTAACCGACGACCACAGATTGTGACATCGTCGCCTTCTTCGGTAAAAGCGCGGGCAATCGCCCGACCGATACCGGTACCACCGCCTGTGACCAGGACCCGTCTCATGCCTTCAACTCCAATTCCGCTTCCCGGTCGGCCACTCGCCACGCCTGATCGCGCCCTGCCTCATAGGGTTTCGGCCACACTTCCTGTCGGTCGCCGATGGCGGTTGCGGCGTGCAGTGTCCAATAAGGATCATTCAGATGCGGGCGCGCCAGACAGACGAGATCGGCCCTTCCAGCCATCAGGATCGAGTTCACATGGTCGGGTTCATAGATATTGCCAACCGCCATCGTCCTGATCCCGGCCTCGTTGCGGATGCGGTCCGAGAACGGGGTCTGGAACATGCGCCCGTATACAGGCTCGGCCTCGGTCGAGGTCTGGCCTGCGGACACATCGACGATGTCAGCCCCCGCAGCGGCGAACATCCTGGAAATCTCGACCGCCTCTTCCGGTGTCACCCCGTGATCCCCCGTCCAATCGCTGGCCGATATACGAACGGCCATCGGCTTGCTTTCGGGCCAGACCGCACGCATTGCGCCGAAAATCTCCAGCGGATAGCGCATCCGGTTCTCCAGCGCCCCGCCATACTCATCGTCGCGCGTGTTCGACAGAGGCGAGATGAAGGACGAGATCAGATACCCATGCGCCGCGTGCAGTTCGATCATGTCAAAGCCCGCGCGGTCGGCCATTTCGGCGGCGGCGACGAATTCAGCCGTGACCCGATCCATATCGGCGCGGTCCATCGCCTTGGGCACGGCATTGTTGTCAGACCACGGGATGTCGGAAGCTGAAATGATCGGCCAATTGCCCGCCTCCAACGGCTGATCCATGCCCTCCCACCCCAAACGGGTCGAACCTTTTCGCCCGGCATGACCAATCTGGCAGCAGATTTTCGCTTGGGTCTCGGCATGGACAAAATCCGTCAGCCGCCTCCATGCGGCCTCATGTTCGGGCGCATAAAGGCCCGGACAACCGGGGGTGATCCGCCCGTCGGCGGCGACACAGGTCATCTCGGTATAGACCAGCCCGGCCCCGCCCTTGGCGCGTTCGCCATAGTGGATCAGATGCCAGTCGGTCGGGCAGCCATCGACCGCCTTGTACTGCGCCATGGGCGAGACGACGACACGGTTCTTCAGGCTCATATCCCGCAACCGAAGCGGCGCGAACATCGGGGCCCGGACGGGCGCGTTAGCCCCGACACCGGCCTGCTGCAGGAACCAGCCTTCGGCCCGTTTCAACCACGCGGCATCGCGTTCGCGTAGGTTCTCGTGACTGATCCGTTGCGAGCGGGTCAGCATCGAATAGTTCAGCTGCACCGGATCAAGATGCAGATACCGTTCCACATTCTCGAACCATTCCAGAGAGTTCCGCGCCGCTGACTGCAGCCGCAAAACCTCTAGCCGCCGCTCGTCCTCATAGCGGGCAAACGCGGCCTCCAGCGTATCTTCGCTGACGATGTAGTCTGCCAGCGCAATCGCACTTTCCATCGCCAGTTTGCTGCCCGATCCGATCGAGAAATGCGCTGTCGCCGCCGCGTCGCCCATCAGGACAACATTCTTGTGACTCCACTTTTCGCAGAGCACCCGGGGGAAGCGCAGCCAGGCAGATCCCCGGATATGATTGGCATTGGACATCAGGGAATGACCACCCAGATGATCGCGGAAAATCTCCTCGCAGACCTTGATCGAGTCCGCCTGGCTCATCTCGCCAAACCCGTAGGCATCAAAGGTCTCTTGCGTGCATTCGACAATGAAGGTCGCGGTGTCATCGTCGAACTGATAGGCATGCGCCCAGACCCATCCCTTGTCGGTATGCTCGAAGATAAAGGTGAACGCGTCGTCAAATTTCTGATGCGTGCCGAGCCACACGAACTGGCACAGTCGCTCGTCGATTTCGGGCTTAAAAACCTCGGCAAATTCCGACCGCGTTTTTGAGTTCAGCCCGTCCGCGGCCACCACCACGTCGAATTCATCCATATAAGCCGAGGCGCTTTCCACCTCGGTCTCAAACCGCATTTCAACGCCCAACTCTCGGGCACGGTCCTGTAGGATCAACAACAGTTGCTTGCGCCCGATACCGCAAAAGCCATGGCCGCTGGAGACCGTTCGCTGGCCCTGATGCACCAGCGCCACGTCATCCCAATAGGCGAAATGTTTGCGGATAGCCTCAGCGCTGATGCGGTCGTTCGCGGCCAGGTTGTCCAGCGTTTCATCCGACAGAACCACGCCCCAGCCAAAGGTATCATCGGCCCGGTTGCGTTCGATCACCACAACCTCGGACGACGGGTCGCGCAGCTTCATGGATATCCCGAAATAGAGACCCGCCGGACCACCGCCCAAACATGCAATGCGCATGAAATGCTTCTCCTCCAAGGCTGATTACCGACAAGGCTAGATCGGGAAATGAGTCCTTTCAAGTAAAAATATTTTAAGCTTAAAGTTTATGAGCTCTAAAGGAACTGTACGCCCCGCAAACGCATTTCACGCAGCGCCCGCCCCAACTGTTTTGGTTGCACTCGGGCCCCATACGGTTTCTGCTGCAGGAAATCTGCTTTGCACGAGGTCACAATGCCCCAGACATCCACCGCCAATCGCCGCATCGTTCTGGCCGAACGTCCCAAAGGACAGCCGGACGAGAACACCCTGCGCCTTGAGACTACGGAAATCCCCCAACCCGGCCCAGAAGAGATGCTGGTGCGCACGGTGTATCTGTCGCTGGACCCCTACATGCGGGGGCGTATGAATGACGGCAAATCCTATGCCGAACCTGTTCCAATTGGCGGCGTCATGACGGCTCAGGCCGTGGGACAGGTGGTTACATCAAACATCGAAGGCTACGAGGCCGGGGATTATGTGCTCAACACAAGCGGATGGCAGGATTATGCGGTTTCAGACGGATCGCAGGTCGTCAATCTGGGCAAATCCCCGGACGACCCCTCTTGGTCGCTGGGTGTTCTCGGGATGCCAGGATACACGGCCTATGCCGGACTTCTGAAAATCGGAGAGCCCAAAGCCGGTGAAACGGTCGTCGTGGCGGCCGCGGCGGGCCCGGTTGGTTCAACAGTTGGTCAGATCGCAAAGCTCAAAGGGTGCCGCGTGGTCGGCATCGCTGGCGGGGCAGAGAAATGCGCGCATGTTGTCGAGAACCTTGGGTTTGATGCCTGTCTGGACCACCGGTCCGATGATTTGGCGGCCCAATTGCGCGAGGCCTGCCCGGACGGCATTGACGTCTATTTCGAAAACGTCGGGGGCAAGGTGCTATACGCGGTGCTGCCGCTGTTGAACCCGTTCGCGCGCGTCCCTGTCTGCGGGATTGTGTCCTGGTACAACCTGCCCGGTCTGCCGGACGGCCCGGATATGGGCCCCGTAATCATGGGCACGCTCTTGCGGATGAAGGTCAAAATGCAGGGTTTCATCATCTACGACAATTTCGGTGCCGACGTGTATCAGGAGTTTGTCCGCGACATGACGGCCTGGTTGGCGGATGGGTCAATCCACTACAAAGAACATGTGGTTGAAGGGTTGGAGAATGCACCGGACGCATTCAATCAACTGCTGGCCGGAGGCAACTTTGGGAAAATGGTGGTGAAAGTTGGCTAACCGAACCGAAATTTCGGACGAATTCGGACCGGTCGGAGAGCAGCGAATGACATTTGCCGCTGTCGGGCGTGTCTGATCTTTGCCAAAGGAACATCAACATTCCGGCGGCATGATCAACATGAGTTGCCGGGGTGTTTTTGATGCAAAGACGAGGATTTACCGCGTTTCTCGAAGGACCTTCATTGATCCGATACGCTGCGGGGCCCTCAAACCGGCCCTCGCAGGTACCGATCAGCTTGAACTGCACCGCAAAGACTGCATGAAAGTGGCCACGCCTGCGGGTCCGGTGGTTCTTGACGAAAACTCTGCGGTGCGGCATGTGGTACTCCCGGGGGGAATGGCATGTCCGCGAAGGCCAGATTGCCCGGCGCGGTGTGTACGAACAGGTATAAGCGTCCGCGCGGTCCCGGTGGCTGCCCGCTTCAGCACCGGAAGGTAGTTAAGATATGTGCCCTGCACCCGTTGATGCAGAGACCCCGCGCGGGTTCATCATCCCGATTGGCGGCGGTGAAGACCGCGTCAAGGAAATGCAGATCCACCGCAAATTCGTCGAACTCTCTGGTGGCGCGGATGCCGATATCGTCGTCATCCCGACGGCCTCGATGCTCGAGGAAACCGGGCCGGACTATAACCGCATCTTCTCGGAACTCGGCGCGGGCAAGGTCGAGTTCCTGCCCATTTCGCGGCGGGCGGATTGCGACAACCCCGACTATGCCGAGGTGTTGGATCGCGCCACCGGGATTTTCATGACCGGCGGGAATCAGCTGCGCCTGTCGGCGATTCTGGGCGGTACGCTGGTTGCACAAAAAATCCGCCGCCGGAACGCGGCGGGTATCCCGGTTGCAGGAACCTCGGCGGGGGCCTCGATCATGTCGGAACATATGGTGGCCGGCGGCAGCAGCAACGCCGCGCCCGCAGAAGGCAACATCACGCTAGCCCCGGGCATGGGGCTGACCAACGCGGTCATCATCGACCAGCATTTCACCCAGCGCAACCGGCTGGGCCGCCTGCTAACCGCATCGTCTTTCAACCCTTTTCTGATCGGTCTGGGCATTGACGAAGACACCGCCGCCTTTATCGGGCCCGACAACGTCTTCGAGGTTGTCGGCAGCGGCAGCGTCACAGTTGTCGATGCCAGCAACCTGACCCACTCGTCTATGTGGGACGCGCGGCGTGGCGAAGCGCTCAGCCTGCTGGGACTTCGGCTTGACGTTCTGGGCGAAGGGTGCCGTTATGATCTGGCGGCTCGCCAGGCTTTTCCGCCGGATGAGCATATGGCGTTCTGCACGTTGCCGAATTTATCCGGCGACGAGGCCCCCGGCGGAGGGGAATAACAAGCTAACCAACGGGGAGCCTCATGAAAATACTCTCGACTAATGTCTTTGTCGGCCCGAATGTCTGGGCAAGTTTTCCTGTCATTCGCCACGTCATTGATCTGGGCATACTGGAAGAGTGGCCATCGGCAAAAATTGGTCCCGAGTTCATAGACGCGCTGGTCGAAGCCCTCCCCGGACTGGCAGAGCACGGCTGTTCCTATCGCGAACCCGGCGGGTTCATCCGCCGCCTGCGCGAGGATGAGGGCACGTGGCTGGGTCACGTGCTGGAACATTGCGCCATCGAGGTGCAGAACGTGGCTGGTTCCGATGTCACCTTTGGTCGGACGCGCGGCACCGGTGAGCCCGGCCAGTACAACATGGTTTATGAATACCGCCAGCGCGATGTTGGTCTGGCCGCGGGCAAGCTGGCGCTGCGGCTGCTGATGCATCTGCTGCCGCAATCCCTGAAAGATCAGGTGGGTTATGAGTTCGACCCGGAATTCAACTGGGATCACGAGCTGCGCAGCTTTGTCCTGCGGGCGCAGCGCAAGGAATTCGGCCCCTCGACCGGGTCGCTGGTCAAGGCTGCGCAGGAACGTGATATCCCGTGGATCCGGCTGAACTCGGGCTCGCTGGTGCAGTTCGGGCACGGCAAGTTTCAAAAGCGCATTCAGGCGACCATTACCTCCGAGACCAAGCACATCTCGGTCGAAATCTCGTGCGACAAGGAAGACACCCACAACCTGCTGAACGATCTGGGCCTACCGGTTCCGCAACAGCGCATGGTCTACACCGAACGCGAAGCGGTTCAGGCGGCCGGGCGCATCGGCTTTCCGGTCGTGATCAAGCCGCTCAACGCCAATCACGGGCGCGGCGTTTCGATCAACCTGAACTCGGCCTCCGAGGTTGAGGCCGGTTTCGCCGAAGCCAAGGAACATTCCCGCAGCCGGGCCATTCTGGTGGAAAGCTTTATCACCGGTTTCGATCACCGCATGCTGGTTGTGGACAACAAGCTGGTCGCCGTGGCCAAACGGGTCCCGGGCCATGTGGTTGGCGACGGCGAACATACGATTGCCGAACTGGTCGCCATCGTGAACGAGGACCCCCGCCGGGGAATCGGGCACGAAAAAGTGCTGACCATGCTCGAGATCGACAACCAGGCCAAGCGTCTGATGGAAAGCGCAGGCATCACCGAACAAACCGTTCTGCCGGACGGAGAGATTTTCTATCTGCGCTCAACGGCGAACCTGTCGACCGGCGGCACCGCCATCGACCTGACGGATGTGGTCCACCCCGACAACCGTGACATGGCCGAGCGCGCCATCATGGCCGTTGGGCTGGATGTGGGCGGTGTCGATTTCCTGATCGACGACATCACCAAATCCTACAAGGAAATCGGCGGCGCGATTGTCGAGGTGAACGCCGCCCCCGGTTTCCGGATGCATGTGGCCCCCTCTGAGGGGCAGCCGCGCGACGTGGCGGGCAAGGTGATCGACATGCTGTTCCCCGCTAATGAGGAAACCCGCATCCCGATCGCGGCGATCACCGGGACCAACGGCAAGACCACAACCTCGCGAATGCTGGGCCATATCATGAAAACCAGCGGCAAGACCGTTGGCATGACCTCGACCGATGGCGTCTATGTGGACGGCAAGCTGAGCGTCAAGGGCGATATGACCGGGCCCAAATCGGCCCAGATCGTGCTGCGCGACCCGATGGTCGATTTCGCGGTTATGGAAACCGCGCGCGGCGGGCTGGTGCGCTCGGGTCTGGGATATCAGCGCTCGAACGTGGCGGCCTGTCTGAACGTCTCGGCAGACCATCTGGGCCTTGGCGGCATCAACACGGTCGAGGAACTGGCCGTGGTCAAGCGCGTCGTCGTCGAAAGCGCTACGGATACGGCAGTGCTGAATGCTGATGATATCAACTGTCTGAAAATGGCCGATTACGCCGGTGCCGACCAGATTTTCTATGTCACGACGAACCCGGGCCACAGCCTGGTGAAAGAGCACATTAAGGCGGGCGGTAAGGCCATCGTGCTGGAACAGGGCATGAATGGCGACATGCTCACGATCTACGATCACGGCTTGCATATCCCGGTGCTGTGGTCGCATCTGATCCCTGCCGCGCTTGAGGGCAAGGCGATCTTCAATGTGCAGAACGCCATGTTTGCCGCCGCGATGGCCTATAGTTTCGGGGTGGATCTGGACAATATCCGCCACGGGCTGCGGACCTTTGACACCAGCTATTTCCAGGCACCGGGGCGGATGAATGTCTATGACGAACATCCCTTCAAGGTGATCCTGGACTATGGCCACAACCCCGCAGCGCTCAAGGCGCTGTCATCGCTGGCCGATCAGATGGAAGTTGCGGGCCGCAGGTTGTGCGTCGCCTCGATGCCGGGCGACCGGCGGGACGAGGATATTGCCGATGCCGGGGCCGCGCTGGCCGGGCATTTCGACCATTTCATCTGCAAGGCCGATGACCGCCGTCGCGGACGCGGGCATGACGAGGTCCCGCAAATGCTGCGACAGGCGCTGATCGACAACGGCACGCCGGAAGACGCAATCTCGATCATTCCCGATGAGGTCGAGGCCGTGAACGCCGTGCTGAACATGGCCGTGCCGGGCGATCTGCTGGTGATTTTCGGCGACGACACCGCGCGGTGCTGGAAACAGATCGTCTACTTCAACTCGGAGGGCGACGCCCCTAAGGCCGAAGCGACACCCGCAGCCATCCCGGTCGAGACGTCCTTCGAAGATATGTTCGAGAGCGATCAAAATCTGATCCGGGACGAGCGTGGCGTGCGTCTGGCCCGCGACATCAGCGAAGACGCGGACTAGGCGGAGGCACCGGAATGGACCGGATCGAAGAGCTTGAAACCGCGCTGACCATCGAAAGCGCGACCGCCGATCATATCCGTGTGGACGATGCCAGACGCCTTACCGGGCCCGGCCTGCTCTGGGACAGGCCCGGCGCGGTGATGGATGTGTTTTTCACCGACATCGACGCAGCGCAGGTTACAGCACTTTGGCAGGTCCATGCCCGCCGGGTGCTGGATGCGCTTGGTTGGCAGGCACAAGGCCTGACCCACCGCACCTTCACCGGCGGCGTCAATCTGGCGATCTCGGCCCCGATGGATCAGCTTTATTCCGCGATTTTCGCAGCCCAGACCGCCTGGCATTTCTGTGCCGCCGAGCTTTTGGGGGCCACCCCCGGCGATTTCGATCAGATGGTGGCGGATGTGCATGGCGTCATGGTCAAAGAGGCCAATCCCGCCCTGATCACCCTGATCGAAGCCGCCGAGGCGCATGGCGTGGACATCCTCTGCGATGATGACGAGATTTCAATCGGGCACGGCACCGGCAGTCAGGTCTGGCCGGTCGATGCCCTGCCCGCCCCGGATGATGTGGACTGGTCCAGCCTCCACAATATCCCGGTCGCCTTCATCACCGGCACCAATGGTAAAACCACGACGACCCGGTTACTTGAGGCAATCGCCCGCGCCTCGGGCAAGGTAGCAGGGCTGACCTCGACCGAGTTTGTGCGGGTGGGCGACGACATTCTGGACCGGGGCGATTACTCGGGTCCCGGCGGCGGGCGGATGCTGCTGCGCGACAAACGGCTTGAAATCGCCTGCCTCGAAGTCGCCCGAGGCGGCATCCTCCGCCGCGGCCTGCCCACCCGCGCTGCCACGGCAGCGGCAGTGACCAATGTGGCGAATGACCATCTGGGGCAATACGGCGTCAACACAGTCCCGGAACTGGCCGAGGCAAAATTCGCCGTCCACCGCACACTGGCGAAAGGTGGCGTGCTGGCCCTGAACGCCGATGACGCCTTTGTCCGGGCCGAAGCGGAACGCACTCAGGCAAACATCTGGTGGTTCTCGCTGGACGCGCAAAGCGATCTGATCCGGCAAGCGCGGGGCGCGGGCAAATGCTGCGCCTATGTGCGGCAAGGCGATATCATCTTCTTCGACGGCACGGTCGAGCAAGTGATCCTCTCCGTCGCCGACGTTCCCCTAACCATGGGCGGAGCCGCTAAATACAACACCCAGAACGCGCTGGCAGCCCTGTGCCTCGCACTGGCGTTGGATTTGCCCAAACAGGCGGTTCGCGACGGCCTGTCCGGGTTCAAACCCGACGCCAAGGACAATCCGGGCCGCTGCAATGAGTTCAGCTATAACGGCGCGCGGGTCTTTGTCGATTTTGCCCACAACCCGCATTCGATCGCGGCGGTGTGCGACGCCCTGTCCGACCTGCCTGCAAAACGGCGGTTCATCATGCTCAGCCATGCCGGGGACCGGTCCGATCAGGACATCCGCGACGTCACGGCAACCGCGTTGAACTTCCACCCCGACATCATCGTCGCAGCCGAACTGGAAGGTTATCTGAGAGGTCGCGACTTGGGAGAAATCCCCGATCTGATCGAAAAGTCAGTCTCGGAACACGGATATAACCCACAACAGGTGCTCAGAGCATCGTCACCCCCGCAGGCCGTCTCGATGATATTAGAGCGGCTTGAACCAGGTGATCTTGCCTTGCTGTTGGTGTTGTCCGAGCGAGACGCCGTGCTTGAGATGCTTGACAGCTAAAGGCAACGCCGGACATCAGGCCAATGAAGCTACAGCCAGCAGCGCATGATGCGTCCTAAAGTGTCTGGCGCAACTGAGGAATTGCGGCTCAGGCAGCTGTTAGATGTGTAGATAGAACGACCCGCTGATCACTCCAAGGGAAGGGCATCGATTTGCCCAACCTCGACCACGTCCACCCGAACGCCTTCGATCTCGTCCGGAAACCGCTGGTCTTCGCTCAACTCTTCCTGCGAGACCTTGTTTTGGACATATACAACGATACAGGCAGAGCCATCGTCATCGCGACAGACGCCGTCCGCCACAGCCACCACATGCGGGTAGCGCATCAACTCGGCCTCGTGCCGGGCCAGAACATCTGCAACTTTTGCTCGGTCCCCGGCCAGCGATTGCTCTGCTTCCGTTGCCGCAGCAAACTTCCGCCATCCGTCCGCGAATTGACGTCCGGCGGCGATCTGATCTGTTGACCAATTTGGTCCCGGTGTCTTTGTCATTGGACCCTCCAATACGGAACTCGGGTGAAAACCGTTTGCGCTGCGATCTGCCGGTGAAACGGTGAATGCGTTGCTCATGGCAACAATCAAAATCTGGGCAATCATCTTGTCATGCTTTCCCAAGCCAGTCGAGTATTTGCCGACCTCTGGTCCGGCCCTGTTCCCGCACCCACCAATCGATCTGACTATACTCTACTTTGGCTATCAAATATAAGTTCTCCGCTTCAGAAAACAACCAGAGCATGGCATGGCACGCCCCCCCATTAAGGCGGATTGCCGCCAAAACAGGGTGACGGCTGTTTCGCATTATAGTTGTCTATGGTATGATTGAATCTCGCTCCACTCAGTCAATGACTAACTATCCGTGACCTTATTTCGGGTCGGGACGGAGCGTGTATTTTCTGACAAGAACTTCATTTTTAGGAGTAAATTATGCCCAAAAATCTTTCGAAATGGACAAGTGCCCAACAGAAAACCGGTCAGAAATCTGCAGATTCGTGGACTGCTTTTGCGAAACAGCAGCAAGGTGCCCCTGATGAACAACGTCTGGCTGCGATGGGCGATATTGCACGTATCGCGGAAGTGCAGGACAAGCACGAGGCCGAGCTTTTGGCCATGGACAATGTGGTCGGTGTCGCCGCCTCGAAAAAGGTCAAGGGCGGAACTCCGGGGGATCAAAGCAGCCTGACCGTCTATGTCACAGCCAAGCAGAAGTCTGCAAATCTCGACAAGGGGTCCAAGGTCCCTTCGAGAATTGATGGCGTGCCCACCGATGTCGTCGAAGTCGGCGAGATCGAGGCGCTTGCGTTCAACGCAAAGGTCCGGCCCGCTTTGCCCGGTTACAGCATCGGGCACTACAATATCACGGCCGGTACGTTCGGTGCTCTGGTGCGGGACGTGCGGCGGTGCTGTTGCAAGGTCGAGAAAGGGTGCGACTGCGACGGGTATCGCCAGGATTGCGAGAGCGATTATCTGATCCTGTCCAACAACCACGTGCTGGCGGATGTCAATCAGGCCCGTCCGGGTGACAAGATTCTGCAGCCGGGGCCGGTGGATGGCGGCCTGTTCCCCTCGGACATGGTGGCGACTTTCGAGCGTACCGAAGAGATTGTGTTCGGCGCAAGCGGGTACAATCTGGTCGACGCTGCGGTGGCCCGCCCGACCGACAGCCGCAATGTCACCGCGTCAATCCTTGGCGCTGCGGCCCCGACCGGGGTTGGTCAGGCGTTCCCGCTTATGAACGTCCTGAAAGTTGGCCGCACGACCGAAGTGACCGCCGGGGTGGTTCTGGCCACCAACGCAACGGTCCAGGTCGGGTTCGGCGCGGCAGGTGTTGCAACCTTCCGCCACCAGATCCTGACGACCGCAATGGCGGCTGGCGGCGACTCTGGCAGCTTGCTGATGGATTTTGACCTGAACGGAGTTGGGCTGCTGTTTGCGGGTTCACCCGTTATCACGATCCACAACCATCTGCTGGACGTTCAGAACACGCTTGGGGTCGAGTTGGTGACGACTCGTTGATTTCCTGATCGGAACAGAACGGAGGCCCTCAGACCAGTGTCGGGGGCCTTCGTTCAAGCGACACTTCCTTCTGACAGGATGACCAACGGCAAATCCGCCTCATCCCTCAAACAGGCCGCCAGCCCAGCCACGCCGGATGGTGTCGTGGAATATCCCAGCTCGCGTGCCTGCGTGACCGCGTCCAAGGCCTGCTGATCACTGATCGTCACCCAATCATCGGCGCAGTTTTTCAATATGTTCAAAGCCAGCATCGACGGTGTTTTGCAATCCAGACGCCCCATGTTTGACACCGGGCCATCGACAGCAACGATCTCTCCAGCGCGGGCGCTTTCCTTGAGGCACGGGGCAGCGTCCGGTTCGACAACGGTGATCTTAGGCTGAACCGGCCAGTTGGACCGGATCATGTAAGCAACCCCCGCTGCCAGTCCGCCGACGCCGGCCTGCAAATACACATGGCTTGGCCATGTTCCCTCAGCCTCCAACGCGTTGCGCATTTCTTCGGCAATAACGGTGTACCCTTCCATCACCAGCCGGGGTGGTTCGGTGTATCCGGGCCACGATCCGTCGGCGAGGTGAATGGCACCGGTCGCCTCGGCATCGGCAATGGCTGCCCTAACGCTCGCCTCATAATCGTCGCCGGATCGAACAACCTCGGCACCTTTGTCCCGCAGACGGATGGCGAAGTCCTCTGGCACGGTTTCGGCCAGATGGATACGCGCCTTTGCGCCAAAGAGCCGAGCGCCCGCTGCCACGGCCATGCCGTGATTGCCCGCGCTGGCACAGACAAAGGTCATAGCGCGTGCAATGTCCTTGATGGGTTCCTCGAGAAAAGCGCCGGGTTCTAACGGGCAACCAACGCGCGTTTCGATCAGCTTGGCCACAGCGTAAACGCCACCGAGCGCTTTGAACGCGCCCAGGCCCATCCGGTTGGTTTCGTCTTTGATTAAAATTGATCGCCCTCGGAAGCTACGGGTTTCCAGGGGACTTGGCTTATAGGCCGGGCATGCGGTTAGCAGAGCCAGCGGCTGCGCAACGTCGAGTATCGTAGAGTTTTCCATATAAAGAGTTGTACGCACAATGCGCGATATATTATGATCAGATTCGCTAAATTTTCGGGAAAATTTCTCACAATAGGCAGAATATGAAACTCGATCAGTTCGACCGCAACCTGCTGCAACTGATGCAATCCGACGCAAAGATGGGTCTTGAGACGCTTGCGTCCGAGACCGGTCTGTCCGTTGCATCCGTCCAACGGCGGCTCAAGGCGCTCAGAGCTTCGGGTGCCATTCTCTCCGAAGTCGCTATTGTTGACCCCAAAAAGCTGGGCATCGCGATGAGTTTCATCGTCATGGTCGAATTGGAACGTGAACGTCAGGATCAGATCGACGCGTTCGCACGTCAGGTGCAGTCTGAGCCCATGGTCCAGCAGTGCTATTATATCACTGGGGACGCCGATTTCTGTCTGGTCTGCACTGCGAGGGATATGGACGACTTTCAGGAACTTACCAAGCGGCTGTTCTTCGACAATTCAAACGTCCGTCGTTTTCGGACATCGGTTGTAATGGGGCGAAAGAAAGTCGGGTTGGGTGTGCCAGTTGAGAGCGACGGACCCGGTTGATCAATCCGAATTTGGTTCCAATACAGCGCGTTCTCATGTTCACATACACACGAAGTGACACTGCCATCGAAAGGATTGAAAATTGCAGGATCATGGGTATGCGTCTGGTCGGCTTAATCTGCCTTTCGTCGGAATCTCGACATTCGGAAAATCCCCATATGTCGAGAACTGGGATGACATTGACGCGGACGTATGCGTGCTGGGCGCGCCTTTCGACTTCGGCACGCAATGGCGCGCCGGGGCGCGGTTTGGCCCTCGGGCGGTGCGCGAGGCGTCGACCCTGTTCAGCTTTGGCCATGCCGGTGCTTATGACCACGAGGATGATGCGACGTATCTGGATAGCTCGGTTCGGATCGTCGATATGGGGGATGCCGATGTCATCCACACCAAGACCGAGGCGAGCCACGAGAACATCGCCTTTGGGGTCCGCAAGATTCTGAGTGCCGGGGCGTTGCCGCTTGTGATCGGTGGCGACCATTCGATCAATATTCCTTGCATCTCGGCATTCAAAGACGACTGCGCGCAAAACGGCCCGATCCATGTGGTTCAAATTGATGCGCATCTGGATTTCGTGGATGAGCGCCATGGGGTCACAAACGGGCATGGCAATCCGATGCGCCGCGCAATCGAAAAGGATTATGTGTCGGGCATGACCCAGCTGGGCATTCGGAACGTGTCTTCCACCGCCAAAGAAGGCTACGAAGACGCCCGTGCGCGCGGGTCTGACATCCTGTCCGTGCGTCAGGTTCGGAAACTGGGAACCGAGGCCGTTCTGGACCGTATTCCCGAAGGCGCTCGATACTACGTGACCATCGATATCGACGCCTTTTGCCCCTCAATCGCGGCCGGAACCGGGACCCCCAGCCACGGGGGGTTTCTGTATTACGACGTTCTGGAAATCCTTCAGGACCTCGCCAAAAGAGGCGACGTGGTTGGCATCGACCTAGTCGAAGTTGCCCCCGCCTATGACCCGACCGAGAGCACGCAGATACTGGCGGCGCAGCTTCTGCTGAACTTCCTTGGCTTCATCTTTCACGAACGCGCGCGGAGGGTTTGAGATGGGGTGGAGCCATAGCTCCACCCTCCCCTGTCAGGCCCCGATGATGTTGTGACCCGGTCCGTATGGGAAACCGGTGATATTCTCGGCCCCGTCTTCTTTGACCACCAGAATATCATGCTCGCGGTACCCGCCAGCACCGGGTTGATCCTCAGGAATCCACAGCATCGGCTCTATTGAGACGACCATGCCCGGCTCCAATACCGTGTCGATGTCTTCGCGCAACTCCAGCCCGGCCTCGCGGCCATAGTAGTGGCTGAGCACGCCGAAGGAGTGGCCGTAGCCGAACGAGCGATATTTCAGCAAGCCCTCGTCGGCAAAGAAGCGGTTAATCTCGGCGGTGATGCCGGAACAAGTGGCACCGGGCTTGATCAGGCTCAGGCCCAGTTCATGCGCGGCCACGTTGGCGTTCCAGATGCGCAGGCTGTCGGCATCCGGCTCGCCCAGAAACAGGGTCCGTTCCAGCGCGGTGTAGTAGCCCGAGATCATCGGGAAGGTGTTCAGCGACAGGATATCGCCCTTTTGCAGCGCACGTTTGGTGACCGGGTTGTGCGCCCCATCGGTGTTGAGACCCGACTGGAACCAGACCCATGTGTCGCGGTACTCAGCTTCAGGATAGGCGCGGGCGATTTCCGCCTCCATCGCGTCGCGGCCAGCCATGGCGATCTCAATCTCGGTGGCACCTTCGCGGATGGCGGCGTGGATGGCCGCTCCGCCCACGTCAGCGGTTCGCGCGCCGCCTTTGATCAGTTCGATCTCTTCGGCGGACTTAACCATGCGCGCGGCCATGGTGTCAGGCGCGATGTCGATCAGTTCGGGCTGGCCCAGCATCGCAAGCGCGGTGTCGCGGGCGGCCAGTGTCATGTGGTCACTTTCGACCCCGATCCGTTTCGCTCCACCGATCAGGCTGGCCACGGCTCGCCAGTAGTTGTCGCGCTTCCAGTCGGTGTAGATCACATTGCCCTCAACCGAGCGTCGCCAGGGCTGGCCCGCGTCGATATTGGCCGAGACCGTGGTGCAGGCGTCCTGCGTCACGACGCAGCCATAGGGCCGTCCGAAGGAGCAATACAAAAACCCCGAGTAGTAGGCGATGTTCTGCATCGACGTCAGCAGTACCACCGGGATATCCCGTGCCGCCATGATGGCGCGCAGTTTGCCAAGACGGCGATCATACTCGGCCTTGCTGAACGGCAGCGGGGCCTTGTCGCCATTGTGGCAGGTGAAGAACTCGGGGCGGTTTGAAAGGTCTGTCATATCTGGTCTCTCATCTCTGCCGGGTGTGCAAAGCCCGGCCACATGTCCCGGCGTTCAGGACAGGCGGTCTCGGGGTCCGAGAGCCGATCATCCCAAGCGCTCCGCGACGCCATCGCGGCTGGGATGAACGGGTAAATCGTTAGATCAGCGCAGATCGTCCGTCAAGCGGGCGAAAGCCCCCGCAATCGCTCTGAGCGACGCCGCAGCAGTTCAACCGTGGTCAGCAGGGCAATCGACAGAACCACAAGGATCGTCGCCACCGCCAGAATGGTCGGGCTGATCTGTTCGCGCAGGCCGGTGAACATCTGCCAGGGCAAGGTCTTCTGGCTGGCGGAGCCCACAAACAGGACCACGACAACCTCATCGAATGAGGTGATGAAGGCAAACAAACCGCCCGAGATCACACCCGGCAGGATCAGCGGCATCTGGATCTTGAAGAACGTGCGGACCGGGCCCGCCCCCATATTTGCGGCGGCGCGCGTCAGAGACCGGTCAAAGCCCACGAGCGTTGCGGTGACGGTGATGATTACGAATGGAATACCCAAAACCGCGTGGGCCAGAATTACCTTCAGATAGCCCACAAAGTTCTTGTTCATCCCCAGCGTCCCCTCAAGGAACCGGCCGATATCGCTGTAGAAAAAGAACATGCCGGTAGCTGAGATGATCAGCGGCACGATCATCGGAGAGATCAGGATACCCATGATCGCCCGCCGCCCCGGAACGTGGGACTGGCTCAGCCCGATGGCGGCCAGAGTGCCCAATGTCACCGAAATAACCGTCGCAATCGGCGCGATGATCAGCGAGTTCTTGAAGCTGCGCTGCCATTCATTATTGGTGAAGAAATCGCGGTAGTGCTTCAGCGAGTACCCCTCGGGGTCCAGCCGCAGCATTTCCGGCGTGAAGGTGAAAAAATCCTGTGCGTTGAACGACAGGGGCAGAACCACAAGGATCGGGGTGATCAGGAAGACGAAGATCGCGCCGCAGATCACGCGGAACAGATAGTGATAAAACACCTGTTTTGGGGTCAGATAGGGCAGCAGTTTGCGCCGGTAGCGCCCCTCGTACAGCCAGTAGGTGAACCAGATGAAGAACCAGCCGCCCAGCAGCCCCAGAACGCCGCCCATCGGGCCAGCCACCAAAAACCCAACAAGGCCGAACCCGATGATGTTGACCCAGCGCGCCAGTTTTTCGTTTTTTACAACGTTGATGTAGACCCAGGCCAGCCCTGCAATCAGGACGGCCCCGCCCAGAAGCCCGAGGAAGACCGAGCCATTGCCCGCCCCGACGAAGATGCCGGCAAAGGCCCCTGCCAGTGCAACACTGGGCAGGACCATGGACAGAGGTTTGCGGGATATCGGTGTCAGTGCGGCCATGTCGATTATCCCAGCTTCACGTTATCAATGCCCACGATCTTGTCGTAGACCCAGTAGAGCAACAGCACGACCCCCAGCAGGATCGTCCCCAGCGCCGCGGCCAGCCCCCAGTTCAGCGAGGATGAGATGTGGTACGCGATCCGGTTCGAGATAAAGACACCCTTGGTGCCGCCCACGATCTCGGGCGTGATGTAGTAGCCAATCGCCAGGATAAACACGAGGATCGAGCCTGCGCCGATGCCCGGGATGGATTGTGGGAAGTAGATGCGCCAGAAAGTCGTCCAGTTGGTCGCGCCCATGGATTTCGCGGCGCGGGTGTAGGATTCGGGGATGGTCTGCATCACGGAATACATCGGCAGGATCATGAACGGCAGCAGGATATGCGTCATGGCGATGATCGTGCCGAACTGGTTGTTGATGATCACCAATCGCGCGTCATCTGCCACCAGCCCCAGCCACACGAGCGTTTCATTGATCACGCCCTGCTGCTGCAACATCACCTTCCATGCGGACGTTCGCACCAGAAGTGAGGTCCAGAACGGTAACAGCACCAATATCATCAGCAGGTTCGACACCCGCATCGGCAACGTCGCCAGCAGGTAACTGACCGGATAGGCCAGCAGAATGCACGATGCGGTGATCACCAGCGACATGAACAGGGTGCGTCCGAACAGCTTGATCAGGATCTGTTTGTCTTCGGGCTGCGACTGCGCGCCTTCGGGCGTGCGGCGCATATCGACCGCGTTCAGGAAGTATCCGTTGGTAACGGCAGGTGAGTGGGTCTTCATCACCGCCCACGTGTTGGGATCGCCCCAGCCCTCGTGAATCTCGATCACCTGGTCCTTGAACGGCCCATCGGTTTCGGGGTCCAGCTTGCCCATTTTCCGGCCCGAGCGGCGGAACATCGAGGACATGCCGGTCTCTTCATAGTTCAGACGCGAGCCCAGCCGGGTGTGGGTTTTGTTGTCGACAGCCACAACCATGTCGCGGACAAAGGCGTCATAGACCGCCTCATCGGGCAGTTCACCGCTGGTCTCATCCCAACTTTGCAGCGCTTCGACCGTCAGGGGCAGCGTTTCTTGCACAATGCTGTTTTCAACTGACCGGAACAGCATCGCCGCAATCGGTACGATGAACGAGAAAAGCACGAACAGCAGCAAAGGGGCCACCAGCATCAGCGCGCGCAGCTTTTGCCGCCGCAACGAACGTGCCAGCGATTGCTTGAGCGGCGTTCCATCCGCGGCCAGCATGGGTCCTGCGTTTTGGCTTGCGTCAGTCATCGGTGCCCCTTGGGTTTTCTTTGGTCCGGGGGCGGCGCACCGCCCCCGACTGTATCACGAAATTAGACGCTTATTGCGCCAGCCACGCCTGGAATTTGGCGTCGATGTCGTCGCGGTAGTCGGCCCAGAACTCGTAGTTATACAGGAACGTGTTCTTGGCGTTTTCCGGATCGGTCGGCATGTGCGGTGCCATGTCGATGCCCAGATCGGCATGCTTGCCAACCAGCGGAGCCGACGAGGCACGGGCCGGACCGTACGAGATGTACTTGGCCTGATCCGCCAGACGCTGCGTATCGGTCGCGAACATGATGTAATCCAGTGCGCGCTGCTGGCGCTCTTCGCTCAGACCGGCGGGAATGATCCAGCCGTCAAGGTCGAACACCTGCGCGTCCCACAGCATGGCAACGGGCTGCTTCTGCTCTTCGATCACGCTGAACAGACGACCGTTATAGGTCGAGCCCATAACAACCTCGCCATCGGCCAGCAGTTGCGGCGTATCGGCACCGGCAGACCACCAGACAACGCTGTCCTTGATGGTGTCCAGCTTCGCCAGAGCCTGCTCCTGCCCTTCCGAGGTTGCCAGAACGTCATACACGTCGTCCTTGGCTACACCGTCACAAAGCAGCGCCCATTCCATGTTGTTGATCGGGCGTTTTTCCAGCGAGCGCTTGCCCGGATAGGCTTCCAGATCAAACACGGCGCAGATATCGGTCGGCGGGGTGTCACCGACCAGATCGGTGCGATAGCCGAAGGTGGTCGAATAGACAATCTGCGGAATGAAGCAGTCGCTGACCAGCAGGTCGCCGAAATCTTCCGATGCGGGCGTGCCATCAGGGGCCGGGGCCAGCTGGCTGTCAAAGTCGATTTCCATCGCCAGGCCTTCGTCGCACAGGCGAATCGCGTCCGAGGCCACAACATCCACCACGTCCCAGGTGATGTTGCCCGCTTCGTTCATCGCGCGCAGCTTGGCGACGGCCTCGTTCGAGCTGTCATCGTTCAGGATGGTGACGCCTGTCTTCTCCGAATAGGGCTCGTGATAAGCCTTGAGCTGCGATTTGGAATAGGCACCGCCCCACGAGACGATGGTCATCTCTTCGGCGGATACGCCCCCGGCGGCTGTGGCCAGAGCCGCCGCTGTCAGCAGAGTTTTGGTTGGTTTCATGTGTTACTCCCAGTATGTCCCGTTTGTTGTGTGGTCAGCTGGCGCACGGGTTTTCGCCAGCCGGTCCCTCAGTGAAACCGCGCTTGTGCCGCGCGGTTTGGTCTATGCGTCAAGCGCACGACAATCCTGTGCCAGCCAGCCGATCTCGATCTCTTGTCCGGCTTGCAGACGGATGGCATCGGGGGCGTTACGCGTTTTGACGATGAACTCGTCATTGCCCGCGACCGACATGCGGAAGCGGAACACATCGCCCATGTAGATGAATTCCTTGACCGTTGCCTTCAGCGTATGCGCATCGGCGTGCAGACGATCTTTGTTAAACTCCACCCGCTCGGGCCGGATCGAAACCTTGGTGCGGTCGCCCGGATTGTGCACATTGATAGGCACCGCGTCGATTTCCGAGCCGTCATCCAGTTGCACAAGGCAGGTAGCGCCATCGATCGATTTAACAACGCCTTCCAACGTGTTGTTTTCCCCGATGAACTGCGCGACAAAGCTGTTTTCAGGCTCTTCATACAGTTGATCCGGTGGGGCCAGCTGCTGAATGCGGCCATCGTCAAACACGGCGACGCGGTCGGACATGGTCAGCGCCTCGGTCTGGTCGTGGGTTACGTAGACGGTGGTGATACCCAACTCATGCGCCAGTCGAGTGATTTCGAACTGCATATGTTCTCGTAGCTGCTTGTCGAGCGCGCCCAGCGGTTCGTCCATCAGCACAAGTTCGGGTTCGAACACCAGCGCGCGGGCCAGTGCGATCCGCTGCTGCTGACCGCCCGAAAGCTGCGCGGGACGCCGCCCCCCGAATTGGCCCATTTGCACCATGTCCAGAGCCCGCTGAACCTTTTGATCTCGCTCAGACTTACCCAACTTGCGGACCTCTAGCGGGAACGACAGGTTTTCGGCCACCGTCATATGCGGGAAAAGCGCGTAGTTCTGGAACACCATCCCGATTCCGCGTTTGTGCGGCGGGATGTTGTTGATGGGTTTGCCATCCAGCAGAATCTCGCCATGGGTGGCAGTTTCGAATCCGGCAAGCATCATCAGGCAGGTCGTCTTGCCCGATCCGGACGGCCCGAGCATGGTCAGGAACTCGCCCTTCGGCATTGCCAGGTTGAGGTCTTTGACGACGAGATTCTCGCCATCATAAGACTTTTGAACGCGTTGAAATTCAACAAACGCGGCGTCGTTATTTGTGTCGGTCACAAGACCCCCTGTTGCGTCAAATGATTATCCGAGAGCTTCGGATTTCATTGATCAGTAGGCCGCAGTAAAAACCATGCGGTGGGCACTTGGCAACATCAGATGATGCATTTGCACATTTTCACGTCATATTTACTATTTAGTCAGCACAGTTGAGGCGGCGCATGTGCCATGCAAGGCTTTGATTACTCGACAGAACAGGCTTGCCGATCCTGTCACGAATCTCAGGGATCGCCTTGAGAGTTCGAAGGTTGGTGCAGCTCAGAAAAACGGCTTCAACCGACGGGTCGGAGCCCAGTTTTGTCGCGGCTTCGACCACAGACTGGACGGAAATCCGCGCGACCTTTGCTTCTTCGGCCTGCCCGAATGTTCCGAATACATCCATCGTTATCCCGTTTTCCAGAAAGGCGTTGCGTAGGGGGGCGTTGACCTCTTCAATGTACGGGGAAAGCAACGCGAATTTGGACACGCCAAGGTCTGCGGCACAGGCCGTGGCCGCGCGCAAAGGGTTTGTCACTTCGTCTGTTTTGCACGCCTGCTTCACAAGCTCGGCCACACGTTCGGACCCAATGACTGAACTGGCCGAGGTGCAGCCATACCCCACCACGCGATACGGTCGCGCGTTTGGCAGCAATCCCGCCGCTGCGGGCAGAGCCTTTTCCATTTCGGCCAGGCTTTCCGTCGTCACCTCAATCCCGCTGGGTATCCGCGTGATATGAAGCGGGCACGCGCGGTCGGCGAAATAGGCGCTGAACTCGGGTTCGATCGTTTCGTCGACCTGCAGAACGATCAATCCCAGCGGAGAGGTCCCAGTGTCATCGTCCAGCGTGTAGGGAATGTAGGTCATAGCTCGATCATCTCCGGCCCGATACGCGGGCTGATAAAGCGAGGGGCATCGTCGGTCACAACGATGTTTTCTTCGTGAACAAGAATCTTGTCGCCAACGGCAATGCCCGGCTCCAGCGTCAGCACCATACCGGGTTCAAGAACAGTGTGATCGGTCGGAATCAGCGAGGGGCACTCGGTCAGTGACATGCCCAACCCGTGGCCCAGCCGTCCGGCATCTGTGCCTGCGGAGTCTCTGGTCAGCACCGCATTCATCGCATGAAAAAGGTCCGCAGCGGTCGCGCCCGGTCGGGCGATTTCGAACGCTGCATCCGACGCTTCGATCAGCTGAGCGTGAGCAGATTTCACCTCTGGCCGCGCCGGGCCAATGGACCAGTTGCGGTCGAAGTCGCTGAAAAACCCGTCCCAGACCAGCCCCGTGTCCAGCATCAGCACATCGCCACCCTTCAGCGGCACGGGCGAAGCGGGTGAAATCACGTCCGCGTACCCCCCCTGCTCTGCCCCGCCTGCCAGATAAGGCACCCAGTCGGCACCCTCTTCTAGACATAGGACCTGGAACCGGCGAAAGATTTCGTCCAGCGGCACACCGGCCCGGGCGATCTCGGGCACGCGGGCGAAGGCGCGCCCGGCAATGCTGCACGCTGTTTCGATTTTGCTGATCTCGGCCCCGGACTTGACCATACGCAGTTGGCGCAGAATGCCGTGATCTCCGGTGAGGCGGCGCGGGCCGAGGCTGTTTCGCAGGCGGTCGATATCCGCCATCGGCATGCGCACATGTGTTTCGTGACCGTCCGGCATCCCGATCCGACCCGACGCAGGCGTCAATTCCGCCAATGTATCAGCCAGTAGCGAGACACCGTCGTCCTGCAGATCGGGCGAGCTCCATGTTCGGATGTCATCAATCCAGGTTTGCCCCATAAGCGCGGCCCCGATTGAGGGGATCACGGCCACCGGTTTACCCGCTGTAGGTACGATCAGAAACCAGGGGCGGGTCGGGCTTTCCCAGAACCGGGTCAGGTATCCGGTAAAGTACCGAACATCGGTTTCCGTGGTCAGCAGCAGCGCCGACAGACCTTCGGCAACCATCAACTCTTGCGCGCGTGTGGTGCGCGCTGCGAACTCGGCCGGCTCGAACCCTCTCATCCCACGGCCTTTGGGTCAGTGCGCGGTGGAACGTGCGTACACAACGCTTGCCGTGACCGGCTTGGATTGCTGGCAGACTTCATAGAACCCCCGACTATCATCCGTTGACGTGAGCCGATCGGTAGAGTTCTGTCAACCAAACTCTGTTGTAATACCGGAGAGGCCAATGACCCATTCCGACCCAGCCTTCAGCCCGGCAGAATATGACCGCCGCCTTGCCAAAACCCGCGACGCCATGGCTGCCAAAGGACTAGACTGCCTGTTTGTCGAAGACCCCTCGAACATCGGGTGGCTCACCGGCTACGAGGGCTGGTCATTCTACGTCCATCAGGGCGCTCTGATCTTTCTGGAGGCAGACCCGATCTGGTGGGGGCGGCAGCAGGACACAAACGGCGCGCTCCGCACGGTATGGATGAGCGACGAGCGGGTCTTTGGATATGCAGACCACTTCGTACAGTCGACCACGCGGCATCCGATGCAGGATCTGGCGAGGCTGATATCCGACTGTGGGCATGGGAACAGTCGGATTGGAGTAGAACTGGACAATTACTACTATTCGGCCAAGGCCCATCAGACATTGGTGACCGAGTTGCCCAATGCGACGCTGATTGATGCAACCGCCTTGGTGAACTGGCAACGGGCCGTGAAATCCGACGAAGAGATTGCACTGATGCGCAAAGCCGCCCGTATTTCCGAGTTTGTGGTGGACGGCGTCCTTGACCGCGTTGAACCCGGACTGCGCAAGAACGAGATGGTCGCTCAGATTTACCACGATGCGATCACCGGCGTCGGAGAGGATTGGGGGGACTACGCAGCCATCGTGCCCCTTGTGCCATCGGGACCAGACGCCGCCGCGCCCCACCTGACCTGGAACGGGGATGTCTTCAAGCGTGGCGAATGCACCTTCTTCGAGTTGTCGGGCTGCTATCGCCGCTATCATGCGCCGTTCACCCGGTCGGTGTTTCTGGGCCAGCCGCCCGATCAACTCAAAAGGGCTGAGGCCGCCTTGGTCGAAGGACTAGAGGCCGGTCTGGCCGCCGCGAAACCCGGCAATCGCGCGAAAGACATTGCCGCAGCGCTTGCGGCCCCACTGGAACGCGCGGGCATCGAGCGCGGTGCGCGTTGCGGCTATCCCATCGGCCTCAGCTATCCACCGGATTGGGGCGAACGCACGATTTCGCTGCGGGCCGAGGATGAAACGATCCTGGAAGCTGGCATGACATTTCACTTCATGCCCGGGCTATGGATGGACGACTGGGGCCTTGCGATCACCGAGTCGATCCTGATCAAGGACAGCGGACCGGCAGAGTGTTTGTGCAAGCGGCCCCGCAAATTGTTCGTGAAACCATAAAGCGCGGACGGCTAGGTTTTGCACAGGACTGGTCAATCACCAACCTGCTCCAGCAACCAGCTATGAAACAACGCGGCAGCGGGGTTGGAAGCGTTCGAGGATAAATAATACCCTTCGTTGCTTTCGACCGAGTGACCATGTGCGCGTTCGACCAAACCCGTAGCAATCGCGTGTTTCGCCAGCAGTTCACTGACCAGGGCGACACCGCCGCCATGCACCGCCAACTGCAGCGCCATACCGAATGTATCAACAAAAACGGTCGGCTGACGCTGCAAACCCTGCGTCTCAAACCATGTCTTCCACCCGGTGGATGTGCCGACCGCCTCGATCAGAGGTAGGTCAGACAGGTCGCCCACAAGCGTTGGCGATTTAAAAGCGATCAGCCGGTCCGGCGTCAGGCGTTGTGCCCCCTGCCCCACCTGTTTCTGCGACCCGAACCTGACCTGAACATCAGCTTGGGATGCATGAAAATCGTCGGGCCAGATCGCACTCAACAACCGCACGCTGATCTCAGGGTAGCGCGTGGTGAACTCGGACAGGTTTGGGGCGATAACCCATTGGGCGATGCTGACAGAAGTCGCCACGGTCAAAGTATCTCCGGGAGCGCTGGCATCGACCCTTCCGGCGGCAGCGGCCAGTGCTTCGAGCGCGCTGCCGACCTCGGGCAGTAGTTTTCGCCCGGCATCGGTCAGGGTCAGGCTTCGGGGACGCCGGACAAAAAGAGTGGTGCCCAGACGCATCTCAAGTGATTTCACCTGCTGGCTGACCGCCGATTGTGTAAGGCCAATTTCCTCGGCAGCCGCCGTAAAGCTCAAGGTCCGAGCCGCCGCCTCGAAGGATCGGAACCAGGTCAGAGGTGGAAGTGATTTCGCCATTGATCAAGCCAGCCATTAGTCTTTTTACTGGCAAAGCACATAATTCAATCGTTTGTCAAAAACGCCACCCGTTTCTAACGTCAATCCGCGCGACAGGAGAGGGTGTGATGCAGCCGGACATACGTAAGATTGTGACCTACGATGAGGAGGTTCTTGTCGAAGGCTTCCGCCCTGCGGCCCCCCCGTGGCGGATGTTTGCCGTGGCCGCAGTGCTCACCAACCCCTGGGCCGGGCGATATGTCGAGGACCTCAAACCCGAAATTCAGGCTTATGGTCCCATCCTTGGCAAGATGATGACGGACCGCATGATCGCGCTGGCCGGAAGCGGCGGCGCCATCGAGGCCTATGGCAAGGCCGCTGTTGTCGGGCTGAATGGCGAGGTCGAGCATGCCTCGGGCCTGATCCACACTTTGCGGTTCGGCAACCATTACCGGCAGGCGGTCGGTGCAAAATCCTATCTTGCGTTTACCAATACGCGTGGTCCGGCGAATGCGCCGATCATGGTGCCATTGATGGACAAGAACGATGCCGGACGACGCTCGCACTATCTAACCATTCAATTCTCGATCCCGGACGCGCCGCGCGACGACGAAATCGTGGTTGTTCTGGGGGCGGCAACCTCGGGCAGACCGCATCACCGCATCGGAGACCGCTATCAGGATCTCAAGGATTTGGGCCATGACGTGGACAACCCGGCCGCGGTCTGAGATCGGCGGGCTCGTCGCAATTCAAACCGGATCCGGCCCCGATATTCTTCTGTTGCATGGCGTCGGATTAAGGGCCGAAGCTTGGGGCGCACAGTTGGACGGGTTGGCGTCAGTCGCCCGTCTGACCGCCCCGGATATGCCTGGTCACGGGGGCAGTCCCATGATCGGTAACGATGCCGGTTTGTCAGAATACAACGATGCCGCACTGAATGTGCTGTACAGCCTCAGCGGGCCGGTGCTTGTGGTCGGCCATTCGATGGGCGCGATGATCGCGCTTGATTTGGCCACCAAAGCTCCAACGCAAGTAGGTGGCGTCGTAGCCTTGAACGCCATTTTCGAGCGGAGTGCCGAGGCGACGCAGGCGGTTCAGAGCCGCGCTGCAGAACTCGATGGCCGGGCACAGGTCAATCCAAGTAGCACTTTGCAAAGATGGTTTGGCGATGCGGCGTCTCCTGAAATGGAAGCGTGCCGCAATTGGCTGACAGCCATGAACCCAGCCGCCTACAAGCAGGCATACACGGTCTTTGCCCATAGCCAGTTCCCCCAACCAGACGACCTGCAAAAGATCAACTGCCCCGCGCTTTTCATGACCGGAAGCCTTGAGCCGAACTCTACCCCCGACATGTCGCATGCGATGGCGGGCGCGACATCGAAGGGGCGCGCGCAGATCGTCGAAGGGGCGGCCCACATGATGCCGATGACCCATGCAACGCAGGTCAACGCCGCCATTTCCAACATTCTGAGTGAGGTGCACCCATGACCAAACTCGACCCGCGCGAACTTCGTCGTGCATTCGGCAGTTTCATGACAGGCGTAACGGTTGTGACAACCCGCGATGTTGCGGGCACGCCGCTTGGCTTCACTGCGAATTCCTTTACTTCAGTTTCGCTCGACCCGCCGCTGCTGTTGGTCTGTCCGGGCAAGAATCTGTCTTCGTACGACCATTTCGCATCCTGCAGCCACTTTGCCGTGAATATACTGGCCGAGGGGCAGGAAGACGTATCCAACACATTCGCGGGTTACAAAGGCGACAGATTTGCCAAAGCAGACCATCGCCTCGATGCACACGGCGTTCCGCTGATCAATAATGCAGTCGCCACGTTTGCCTGTCGAACTCATCAAGTGGTCGAGGCCGGGGACCATTGCGTTCTGATCGGACAGGTCGAGGGGTATTCACATACCGAAGACCCTGCGCTGGGCTATGCGAACGGCAGGTATTTCAGTCTGGGTCTGGAACGCGGCGCGCTTGAACCCACAGGGCGAAAGGTCGTTTGCGGTGCAATCATCGAACATGCAGGGCGTGTGTTGCTAGAGAAAACAGATGCCGGATACCGACCGCCCCAAGTCACTCTATCCGACCGGCGTCAATTGCGGGACGGCCTGCGGCAAGATTTGACAGATCGCGGGATCAACGCGCGTCTGGGCGTTGCTTATTCCGTCTATGACGATGCCACGACGCACCATGTCTACATTCTTGTCTCTGCATCGGATTTTCCGCGCCATAGCAAACTCAGGGCCGTTGCGATTGAGGATCTGGCGTCTCTCAACTTTGCGACCCCACCAATTGCCACCATGATGTCCCGTTTTGCGCTGGAAAGCCAAACCCGCGACTTTTCGCTTTACTTGGGCGACGCGCAACAGGGCGACATGCATAGCCTTTCGGAAAGGACCTGAATGATGGAGTTTTCCCTTTTTGCTCACATGGAACGGCTAAGCCCCGACCAACCCCATGAAAAGCTGTATGAAGAGTTCATTGAGCTGTGCAAGATGGCGGATGAGGCGGGCATGCGCGCTGTCTGGACCGGTGAGCATCATGGCATGGATTTCACCATCGCACCCAACCCGTTGATGTCGCTGGTGGATATCGCCCATCACACCAAGAACGTGCGGCTCGGCACCGGCACAATCGTCGCACCGTTCTGGCACCCGATCAAACTGGCCGGCGAAACGGCTGCGGCGGACCTTATGACCGGTGGCCGGATCGAGTTGGGCATCGCGCGCGGGGCCTATTCCTATGAATATGAACGGCTCATGCCCGGTCTGGATGCGTGGGAGGCCGGGCAGCGCATGCGAGAGATCACACCGTTACTACCCAAGCTGTGGAACGGTGACTGCGCGCATGAGGGTGAGTTCTTCCAATTCCCCGCGACGACCTCGGCCCCCAAGCCCGCGCAACCCGGTGGACCGCCCATCTGGATCGCAGCGAGGGACCCGAACAGCCACGAGTTCGGCGTGCACAATGGCTTTAACATTCAGGTGACGCCGCTCTGGCAGGGTATGGACGAGATCGAAACGCTGATGGGCCGCTTTAAAGATGCCTGCACCAGCTATGACGGCCCCCGCCCCAAGATCATGCTGCTGCACCATACCTATGTTGGCAGCGACGATACGGATCTGGAACGGGCCGCGCAGGAACTGTCGCGGTTCTACAATTACTTCGGAGCCTGGTTCCAAAACAAGCGCCCCGTCCAGCAGGGGCTGATCCAGGAACTGACCGCTGAAGAGATGGCGGCAAACGCGATGATGGCACCTGAAAACCTGGCGCGCGATCTGACAATCGGAACCGCAGACGGGGTGACGGACCGGCTGAAACGGTACGAAGATCTGGGCTATGATGAGTATTCGTTCTGGATCGACAGCGGCATGAGTTTCGAACGCAAGCGTGCATCACTGGCCCGCTTCATCGACGATGTAATGCCAAAGTTTCAGTGAGGTACGGCAATGCAGAAACCACACTTTCAACTCTACATTGATGGCACATGGACCGAGGGGGCACGCGGGCAAGTGATGACCTCGCAAAACCCTGCGACGGGTCGGGACTGGTCCAGTTTCGCCTGCGCCGCGCCCGAGGACGTGGACCGTGCCATCTCGGCTGCGCGTCGGTCACTGAATGACCCGGAATGGCGCGACATGACGCAAACTGCACGCGGTAAGCTGTTGTTCCGGCTTGCGGAACTGATCGAGAAAAACGCCAGACGTCTTGGCGAGCTAGAGACGACAGATAGCGGAAAGCTACTGGCCGAAACCGCAGCCCAGACGGCCTATGTCGGTGACTACTACCGCTATTACGCAGGGCTTGCGGACAAGATCGAAGGCGCAGTGCTGCCAATCGACAAGCCGGATATGCATGTCTTTACCCGGCGCGAGCCCATCGGTGTGGTGGTCGCAATCGTGCCCTGGAACGCCCAGATGTTCCTGACCGCAACCAAGCTTGGACCGGCGCTTGCTGCCGGTTGTTCGGTCGTACTGAAGGCATCCGAAATTGCGCCTGCCCCATTGCTGGAGTTCGCGCGCCTGATCGATGAAGCCGGATTTCCGCCGGGTGTTGTGTCGGTCATAACAGGAGATGCAGAAAACTGTGCCATCCCCCTCACCCGGCACCCGGACGTGGACCGGATCGCCTTTACCGGTGGGCCTGAGACGGCGCGTCACGTGGTGCGCAACTCGGCTGAGAACTTCGCGGTGACCACGTTGGAACTGGGCGGCAAATCTCCGATCATCGTTTTTGACGATGCTAATCTTGATGGCGCGGCCAACGGCCTGATTGCGGGAAACTTCGGTGCCTCCGGCCAAAGCTGCGTGGCCGGTTCTCGGGGGCTGATACATCGCCCGGTTCTGGAAGCCCTCACCGCCAAGATCGAAGAAAAGATGCAGGATGCCATCGTCGGAGACCCTTTGGAGCCTTCCACACATGTCGGCCCGCTCTGCACCGAAGCTCAGGTTGCCAGAATTCAGGCAACCTTGGCCAAGGCCGCAGACCAAGGCGCGCGCATCCGTTTTGGTGGGGCACCACTGGATCGGGCGGGCAATTACATGGCCCCGACGCTGGTGGAATGCTCAAGCCCCGAGACCGAGACGCTGAAGGTCGAGATGTTCGGCCCCATAATGTCGCTGCTGCCTTTCGAAACGGAAGAGGAAGCCATCGCATTGGCCAACGACACACCGTTTGGGCTTGGAACCGGCATTTTCACCGAAAACGTCGCCCGCGCCCATCGCGTTTCATCTCGTTTGAAATCGGGAATTTGCTGGATCAACACCTACCGCGCTGTGTCGCCGATTGCCCCCTTCGGTGGTTACAATCAATCCGGTTACGGCAGAGAAGCCGGTGTCGAGGCCATTCACGATTATACGCGAACCAAAACAGTCTGGCTGAACACGTCAGATCAGCCGATGTCGAACCCGTTTGTGATCCGCTGAGGGGGCGTCGGGTTACTTCGAACCGGTTTCAGACGGGCCAGTAGAGGTATCATGTTCAAACGCCAAGTCCGCACCATTGGGCAATGCTGGCGCGAGCTTAAAAGTAGCAACCAGCACAATGGGTTCACTACTATCCCTAGGGCAATCGCAAAGCCCAACTATGCTGTACTTTGTCAATTTCGGGTTGTTTTTGCGCCAAAGGATCAGGCCCTTTTTATCGCGCTGCGGCCAAATACAAATATCAGCACTAAGACCACGGGTATCAAAACGGCTCCGACCAGCGAAATGTGATGCAGAACGTTGTGTAGCAGAGAAAGGTGCTGCCCGAACTGATATGCGAGTGTAGTCCAGAAAATGACCCAAACAGCCGAGCCCACCACGTTTGCAATGAAAAACTTTGCCCATGGCATGTCTGCGGATCCAGCAACCAACCCATTGAGTTGCCGCAGCAACACGAAGAAACGCGCGCACGCCACGACATAGGCCCCGTATTTCTCTATCACGCGTTCTGCGGTTTCATACTTTGCCTCTGTGATACCGAAACGCGCCCCGTAGGTCAGGATGGCCGCTCGGCCATATCTGCGCCCAATCAGGTAGGCAACGTTATCCCCGGCAATGGCCGCAACCGTTGCAACCACTGCGACCGCGACGATGTTCAAAGACCCTTTTGCCGCAAGCGCCGATGTTGCAACCAAGGCGCTTTCGCCCGGAAGGGGCAACCCAAACGTCTCAAAGAAAATCGTAGGGAACAAGGCGATGAGCCCGTAGTTTTCAACAAGACTTGCAAAATGTTCTGCGAGGTTGTGCATCTTGAAGTCAGACCCTAACGAAATCGATTGCAAGTTCTAGGTGAATAACTTGAACCTGATACGCCAAGCTTTGCGTGCAGTTCACAAGCCCGAGCATCCGGCAAAGTAAAAAGGCTTTGAGAGGTCCGTCAAGCGGCACAACCGGGTCTGATTGAACGCAAGCGTGAACGAGGACAAGAGAGCCTTGACTGAGATCAACAGGAACGGTGTAGTTTCTGCAAAACCCAAATTCAAACAGGGAATCCGATGAAACAATTGCTGCTCACCATTAAGATCGCTCTATTTCTGCCGCTACTGGCAACCGCCGCCCTGTCCCAGACACAGGGCTTCACAACCACATCAGTCCACATGCGCGCCGGACCCGGTACAAACTATCCTGTCGTCGCGACGCTGCCGCAAGATGCGACGATCGAGATTTACGGCTGTCAGACAGGCTATAGCTGGTGCGACACGGGGTGGAATAGCGCCAGAGGCTGGATTTCATCCAATTACATTCTGACCGAAAGCGACGGCACAAAAAAAGTCATGAACCCGGTTGTTGCCGCCGCTCTGGGAATTGCGATTGTGGAATTCAGTCAGGCCTATTGGGAAAACCATTACCAAGCCTATCCGTGGTTCGCCTACTGGAACCAGTATTACCATCCGTACCACCCTTACCATCCCGTTCCGGGACCGTACTGCTATCACGCGCCTCAGGACCCGGCATGTCACTATGGCCCGTACTATCCCAACCGGCTGTATCAGCCCGCCCCCAACCAGCATCCGCATGGAAACGGCCACGGGCATCCGCACCATCACGGAGGGCACGGCCATCACCACCATTGATGCGGGGCCTTGGATTCCGGACAATGCACCGACTGTATCACTGATCTCGGTGAATATGAGAAATGCAAGCGCGCGCTCAACCACAAGCGCGCGCCGTTTTTGAGGCAGACGTACCAGCCAATTGCGCTCATCGAAACCTAAGTAGTTTCAGTTTTCCCAAGCAATGAAAATAACCCAAAGCCGGTGATCTTCCTCATGCTTTTGGGGGAGAATTCGCACGCACTACGCCCAAGCCGGCCTCGGAGTTTCATGCACCATCAACCGCTTTCGAAGGGTTCCAATTTGAACGCAGAACTCAAATCGACATGAGCCATTTCTTGAAAATTCTCACCGTGACCCGCTCCTGATCGCCGGGGCGGCAGACAAAGTATAGCGCTCGGTCCAAGGGAACGCTGGTTTCATCCAGGCGGATCAACCGACCAAGCTCCAAATCCCTCTCTGCCAAGAGATGTCTGGCCAACGCCACGCCTTGGCCGTCTATCGCCGCCTCCAACAGAACCGCGCTGTCTACGTATTTGATGCTCTGCGCATTGATCCGATCTGTTCCAAGCCCAACTTGCGCGGCCCAGCTTTCCCAACCGACGTTGAAGGCATCTTGCAGCAATGGCAGGTCGGCCACATCGCAGGCACGCATTGGCAACTGCGTTTTCTGCACAAGAGACGGCGCAGCAACAACAACCAGTTCCTCTTTTCGTATTTGCTCATGATACAGCCCGTCCCAACCGGGTTCCCCAAACCGCAGGGCGACATCGACCTCGGACGTATCAAAGTCCGCGAAGGCATCATTGGTGTCCAGCAACAAAGCGATACCTGGATGTTCCTGCTGAAACGAACTGAGCAACGGGACCAGCCATTTAAGCGCAAGTGATGTGGACAGAGACACCGTAATCGACTGGCGGTGATGTAACCGCTTCACCTCCATGACGCCCAGTTGCAGGGCAGAAAATGCCCCACGTGTTGACTGATGCAGGCGTTCCCCGGCCTTGGTCAGCTCAACGCCATTGGGGCGACGGTGAAACAGCGTCACGCCAAGGTGCAGTTCCAGCAGCTTGATCTGCCGACTGATCGCCCCGTGGGTGACGTTCAGAACATCCGCTGCCTTGGTCAGGCTGGAGTGAGTCGCGGTTTCGTCAAAGGCTTGAAGGGCACGAAGGTGCCTGAGGTTTTCTGCCATGTGAGGAAATCTAACAGCAAAGCCTCAAAACTCGATAGGCGCGTTTGTTCTCGAGTAGTTACACTGATTTCATCTCAAAAAACCTCACACGCAACGCGCTCAACGAAAGGAAACACTATGCCCGAGGTCAAAGTCGCTTTGATGACAGGCACAGGACAAGGGATCGGTCGGGGCTGCGCCATCGAAATGGCAAAGGCTGGATACAAAGTCTCGCTGATGTCTCCGTCCAACCGGTCTGTGGAACTGGCTGAGGAGCTTGGAGGGATTGGTCGCCGAGGCTCGGTGCTGGATGTGGACGATCTGCAAGCAATGATCGACGACACCATGAGCAAATATGGCCGAATAGATGCAATCGTCAGCAACATGGGCCACGGCGGAACGGTGCCGGAGGCCATCAAGACGGTGGGATTTGATCCCGACTTTGATGGGCCGCTTTTGGAACTCAGTGACGAATTGTGGCACGAAAGTCTGGACATGTACGTGCTGAACGTCGTCAAAATCGCCCGCATCGTCACCCCTATTCTGATCGAACAAGGCGGCGGCGCTTTCGTAAACATCTCGTCCATGAACGCGGTCGAACCACGTGCGCCCTATCCAATGAGCATGTTGCGCGGCGCATTGCACAGTTTCTCAAAGCTATACGGGGATCGTTACGCGCGGCACAACATCCGCATGAACAACCTGCTTCCTGGGTTCTGCGAAAACGTGAACCTTTCCGAACGCGCCCGTCGGGAAATCCCTGCCCAGCGGCCCGCAACATTCGAAGAAATTGGGCAAGCCTGCGTGTTTCTCGCCAGCGACGCAGCCCGATATATCAACGGGCAGAGTATTCTGTCCGATGGTGGTATGAATCGCGCGGTACGTTAGCAAATAGGCGGTGAAACATGATCGTTACGGCACTGAAAGATATCCTTGAAACAGATCGGGACGTTTCCGGCCCGGGTTGGAGCAGCAGAAGGTTGCTGCTGGCCTCTGATGGAATGGGGTTTTCTCTGACGGATACGATCATCAAAAAAGGAGCAGAGCTTGAGCTTGAATACACCCATCATCTAGAGGCGTGTTATTGCATCGAGGGTAAGGGTCAGGTCAGGGCGTTTGACAACGAAACCTGGAATGCTCTTGAACCGTTCACCCTCTATGCACTGGATCGGCATGACCGGCACGTGGTCCGGGCTACAGACGCTGACTTGCGGCTTGTCTGCGTCTTCACCCCACCGTTAAGTGGGCGCGAGGTGCACCGCGAAGACGGGAGTTATGCGCCGGCTGAAACCTGAGATCGCTAGGGGCCTTTCCAGCCCCCGCTTTTTGCTTCGGCGCAGGGTAGTTTCGATGGGCTATGCCGGGATCGGCCCGACGGGCAGACCAATGGCCTCTCTGACCGGGTCAGGCAGATGTAGGTTTTGGGCGAGGATATCTGCCTTCTCTGGCAGCGTTTCGGCCCGCTCCGCAGCTGTTTCGGCATCGGCCTGCCGCCCCGAATTTCTGAGAATCCACGCCGTTACCAACCACAAATGCCGGGAGTGCGGGCGCATTTCCGTCGCGTCCGAGATGGCCTCAATCGCTCGTTGCTGATCGCCTGCCATCATGTGGGCAATCGCCAGCGGATAAAGCCGATAGGGCAGAAAGGGATCTTCGGCGGAGCGATCGACAGCGTCAACTAAACTCTTCTGGGCAGCCTCCCAGTTGCCCGCAATAAGTTCGGTGTAACCGCTGGCCTCCATGCCCAGAACGTAGCTCGGGTTCAGCCGAATAACCCGCTCAATGTCCTTCCGTGCACCATGCAGATCACCCGCGATGCGCGCGCGCACCTGCGCCCGCGTGTACCAGCAATAGTCCGAGCGTGGCGCGGCCTGTACAGCCTTATTCGCTGCCTCGATGATCCGCGTGCGCAGGTCCGGACCAGCCTCGCGATAACAGGCCTCTAACGGGTACAGTTTGGCCTCGCACCACATGGCTAGCCCGGACCCATTCTCGGGATCAAGGCGCAGCGCCCGCTCGAGCAGTTTACCGGCATTGTGATAATCCTCGACCGTGGCACGATAGAACAGCATGGCCGCGCGGGATCTCAGCTCGCTGGGGCTGAGTTGATCGTCCGGAATGTCGCTCAATCGGTCGCCGTCAAAGGCGTTGATCTGTAGGCGCAACGCGTCTGAAAGCTGTTCAGCGGCCCGGTCGGTCAGTTCAAACAGATCCTGCGCATCTCCGTTCAAAAAGCGCGACCAGGTCACCTGCCCGTCGCCAAGGCGGGTCAGGGTTGAAGATATCCGTGCCTCACGGTTTCTGCAGCGCAACCTGCACTTCAAACTATAGGTCGCCTCGGTCTCGAATGTCGCATCCGTTGCGATCACGCGCACGCCGGTGCGGCGCGAAAGCCTGTGAACCAGTTGCTCTTGCAAATCGGCGCAGACCTCAAGCGTCTCTTGTGTTTCCGGGGCGCTTGTAACCGGCTCCACTGCAATCGAGGGCAAATCGGTATGCGCAATGTCGCGCGTCGCTTTGGGTCGCCACTGAAACCCGTTCACCGGATTTGCGAGGTTCTTCAGATCGAAGGTCCCGGCATCGCTGAATCCCTCGGCAAGCCGTTCGTCCAACTGCCGCTTGAGGTCTTCCGAGATCATCACACCGCCCGGTGGCGCCTCGGTCTGTAGGCGCGCAGTGATGTTGATGCCTGCACCATAAATGTCGGTCTCATCCTGAACGATCTCGCCCAGATGCGCAGCCATCCGCAGCCTTATTTTCTCATGACTGGCCAATGCCAGTTGCACGGACTGGGCGGTTTCGATGGCAGCTGACACCGATGGAAAAGCTATGATCCACCCATCGCCCATCCGCTTGAGTATCTCGCCGCCGCGTCGTACGGCCTCGGGTTCTAGGTGCCTATCCCGAAGTTCACGGACCAACTCGATTGCGCCCGACTGATCCGCCTCCATCGCGGATGTGTAGCCGACCATGTCGGCCATCAAGATCACGGCAAGGCGGGGTCCCATGCGGTAAGAGTATGTCAGCGCTCAAGTTTTGTCATCTTTTGAAAGCGAACGATGCGATTGCAGGCCTTCGCCATACTCGCCTGCAACTCAACCAATGTCGGCTCAGGCGGATTGGTATTACAACTTTGCCTCAACGCCGGTCGATGACACACTGGTCTTGAAACGGGTAAGATGTTCGCAAGTAGCCGTTCTGCAATACAGGGAATACATCGGATTGCCGTCGGTCAGGGGTAGATTGAGGTCCCTTGGCCAAACGATCGAACAGATTAATTCGCTCACAGAGTGTCAGAAGGCTGGAAGGCAAGATGGATCGACAAACGCCCGAGATACCCAAGGAAACGGTTCAAAGTTGGCAGCGAATCGTAAATCTGATCGCCAACTTGGCGGATGTTCCTGCCAGTCTGGTCATGCGAACGCATTCCCCGCACCATTCTGTGTTTGTTGCAAACGACACGAAGGACAGCCCCTACAAGGTCGGATTGAGGTTCAAGCTGCATGAAAAACTGTATTGCCACGGCGTTTTGAAACATGGCGAATTGCTGGTGGAAGATGCCACCCACGATGCCGAATGGGCAGACAATGACGACATGGAACATGGCATGAGTTTCTATGCCGGCTATCCGCTTTATTGGCCCGACAAAACTGTGTTCGGTACGATTTGTGTTCTAGACAAGCGACGCAATCCCAAGGCGATGTTGTTTCTCGAGGGGTTGAGGGAATTTGCACGGGTCATCGAGGCCGACCTGAAACTGCTGGTCGAGGCAGACACCCGCGCGCGGCTTGAGCGTCAGCTTCAGGACAGTCTGGACCAGCTGGAAAACCGGGTAGATGAACGCACCGCCGAGTTGGAAGAGGCAAACATTGCCTTGCGCGTTCTTCTCGAGAACGTGGAGCAATCGAAGGACGAATACGAAAGACGGGTCGCTCGCAAGATAAAAGGCCTCGTGGCGCCAGTCGTTGCAAAGTTGCGTGGCCGTCTGACCGGAAACCCGCGCGCAATGCTGTACTTGGACCTTCTGGAAGACAACCTAAGATCGGTTACATCCTCGGTGTCAGATCGTCTGGCTGATGTAATCGAAGACCTGACGCCCGCCGAGCAAGAGATCGCACTGATGGTCATGCGCGGGCACACCACCAAGGATATCGCGGCCACTTTGGCCCGCGAGCCAAGCACAATTGAGTTCCACCGGAACAACATTCGGAAAAAGCTTGGACTGAGAAAGTCCGGCCAGAACCTGCGCAGCAAGCTGCTTTCCATTCAGTAAACATGGGTTTTTCCCCCATGTTTTCCCCTTTCTTTTCCCATGTCAGCTTACAGTCGACGCGCTGTTAGGCTTTTCCCGGGCCGGAACCAGAGCCCAACTTCAACGGGGAAACACAAAATGGAAAGAGAAGATCTTAACCTCAAGCCAACATTGATCAATGGTCAGAAAGACGAGTTGACACAAGGCCTATCGCGCCGATCCTTCTTCATCGCGGCCGGAGCAGCGGGCGTAGGCGGGGCTGCCTCGCTTTTGTCCACAACTTCGGCACAAGCGCAATCGACCGACTGGACGCAGCCGGGCAACAACAACGGCGTCATCGAACTGCAAAAGACCACCGGCACTGCAGTCGACGGCGATCTGGGCATTGATTTCTACGGCCATTGTGCCTTGAAGTTTACTTCACCCAGCGGGGCAACGGTCCTGTTCGATCCGTGGCGCGATGATCCGTCCGGGGCTTGGGGTCTGTGGTTCAAGAATGAATTCCCGGAAACTCCGGTCGACATCTGTATGTCCACCCATACCCATTTCGATCACGACGCCATTCACCGGCCTGTCTCGACCATGGTTCTGGACCGGATGGTCGGCAATTTTGAATTCGCCGACATCAAGATCACCGGGTTTGCCGACAAACACGCCTGCAAGGCTCCGGGATGGTACAATTGGACGAATGCTCTGGCCGAATTCGGTGTCGAGGCCTGCCCGCCCAACAACGTCAGCCATATGGACATGGTGGTCTACGTGATCGAGGCCGGTGGCCTGCGAACCCTGATCTGGGGTGACAACCGGCACAACCCGCCGCAGGAATTCTGGGATGCCATTGGTGAGATCGACATTCTGACCCTGCCGGTCGATGGCTCGCAACATATCCTGAGCTACGGCCAAGGCGATGACATCGTTTCGCGTCTGAACCCCAAAGTGATCATCCCAACGCACTATCTGAGTGAAACGACCAGCTACACTCTGACGACGCTTCAGGACGCGGATGAGTGGGTTAAGTCGCAAGCCAGCTACAAGATGCTGGACGGTCCCAGTCTCTCGCTCGACGCGGGCGAGGTCGCTGGAATGGACAAAGAATTCATGTATTTCGGGAACCACGCACAAACCTCGTGATGGCATAACCGTAAGGCTGCTGCCTTGTTCGGACGGAAATGAAACGAGCGGCCATAGGAAATCAAAATGGCCGCTCGTTCGTCGTTTGATTTGTCTCGCAGTGGGCGTGAGACAAAGGTCACTACCGGTCAAGTTCTACCTCAGCAAAGTATCAATCACTGGCTGGAGTGGCACAACTTTACCCACGCTCATCCGGCTTCAACTTGTGTCCACCGGTGCCAGAAACCATGCTGGAAAACACCAAATCAGCGACCCAAAGACAGCTGGTGAATTGAGCTCTTATCGATTGAGTTCAACGAACCGGTGTGTCGGATTGAACGTTTCTGCGGTGCTAGTTGCTCCCTGACAGTTTTGAGATTCCTAGGTACGAGTCTGAGCCTTCTCTAGCGTGTCAGCTATGCCCAGAAGGCCATGAAACTGGCCCCGCGCGAACCATTCACCCCGAGGTCGCGCGCCTTTTTGTCAAACGTTCTCGCAGTCGTTCAATAACGACATACAAAACAGGTACAAGCACCAGGCTCAGGACCGTCGCGACAATCATCCCGCCAAAGACAGCCGTCCCAAGGGACCTGCGAGCCGCGGATCCGGCACCGCTGGCAATCACCAGCGGTATGACGCCAAGAATGAAAGCGAAGGCCGTCATCAATAGGGGCCTTATACGGATACGCGCGGCTTCCATCGCCGAGTCCTCAATCGTAAGACCCTCCTGACGTTGACGTCGGGCGAACTCAACGATCAGGATGGCTCCTTTGCTTGCGAGACCGATCAGCATGACCAATCCGATCTGGCAATAAATGTTGTTGTCGTAGCCGCGCAGCCACTGCGCGACCAGAGCCCCGAATATCGCAAGCGGTACTGCCAGCAATACCATCAGGGGCATAACGAAACTTTCATACTGGGCGGCCAGAAACAGAAAGGCGAAGATGACTGCCAGCGAAAAGAGGATCGGAGCGACGTTCCCGGCCTTGATTTCCTGATAGGCGTTGCCCGTCCACTCATAGGTGTACCCTCGGGGCAGCGTCTGTTTCGCCAAACTGTCCATTGCGGCGATCGCCTGACTGGAACTATGCCCCTCTCCGGCAGCACCGTTGATGCTGGTCGAGCGGAACAGGTTGTAGTGATTGATGCTACGCGCCCCGATCTGCGGTTGAACCTTAACCAAAGCGCTGAGCGGAACCATACTGCCTGCGTCGTTGCGGACGTACAGCCGACCAATATCTTCTTCCGCCTGCCGGGCATCTACGTCGGCTTGCAGATAGACTTTATAAACTCTGCCGTAGACGTTGAAATCATTGACGTAAACGCCGCCCAAAAACGTCTGCAACGCATCGAAAACGTCGCCAATTGAAATCCCTTCGGTCAGGGCCTTGGTTCGGTCAAGCTCGATATTTAGCTGCGGTGTGCTTGCGGAAAACGGGCTGTAGAGGCCAGACAGCTCAGGTCGGGCGTTTCCGGCCGCGACCATGTCCCTTGTCACCTGCTCCAGTTCCTGAAGCGAGCCACCGGTCGTGTCCTGCAGTTCGAACTGGAACCCGCCGGTGGGCGAAAGGCCAAAGATTGGGGGTGGGTTGAATGTGGCAAGTACGCCGCCCGGAATTTGGTCGAATTGCGCCTGCGCCTTGGCCATGATCTCAGTCACGCCCTCATCCGCACCCTTCCGTTGGTCCCAGGATTCGAGAACTGCGAACAGGTTGCCTTGGTTGGGGGCGGATGTGTTTGTCAAAATGCTGAAGCCGGTGAAGGTAATTACGCCTTTGACACCGGGCAGATCATGCAGAATTTCGTAAGCCTCATCGACGACCTTTTCGGTCTGGCCCAGCGCGGTGCCTTCCGGCGTTTCCAGACTGATGATGAAATAACCCTGATCTTCGTTCGGGATAAATCCGGCGGGGACGACGGTGAACATATAGACAGTCCCCGCCAACAAAGCCGCGAAACCCAGCGCCACTGGCTGCCAGACCCTTATGAACCAGCCAACCACCGCCTCGTAACGCCGTGTGAACCATGCAAATCCGACATCGAACTTCTGGATGATCTTTGCCTTTGGTCGTGCGCCACCCAGCAGCAACCCACATAGGGCCGGGCTGAGTGTCAGGGCATTGATGGCCGAAATCGCAACAGCGGATGCAATTGTCAGGGCGAATTGCTGGTACAGCTTCCCTGTCAGCCCGGGCATCAAGGCAACAGGAATGAAAACCGCCATCAAAACCAATGAGGTGGCGACAATCGGGCTGGTAACCTCGTCCATTGCGCGACGGGCCGCTACCTGTGCGTCCTTTTCGCCGTTTTCGATGTGCCGCGATACGTTCTCGACCACGACGATAGCGTCATCAACAACCAGACCGACGGCCAGCACGAGGCCGAACAACGTCAGCAGATTGATGGAAAAGCCCAAGGCCAGCATCAACGCGAAAGTGCCGATCAGACAAACCGGGATTGTGATCACTGGAATAAGCGCTGCCCGCAGGTTCGGCAGGAAGATGACAATGACAAAAACAACAAGCAGGATGGCCTGCCCAAGTGTCAAAAGCACATCCCGAATGGCCTCGCGATCGAAATTCGTAGTGTCGTAGATTACCGTATATTCCAGACCCTCAGGGAAGTCCTGCGACAGTTCGGTCATGGTTTCGCGAACCTGCGATGCCAGTTGCAAGGCGTTGGCACCGGGTAGCTGCATGATGCCAAGGCCCACCGTCGGGCTGCTATCGAGCGTTGAACTGAAGGAATAGTCCTCTGCGCCCAATTCCACACGCGCCACGTCTTTGAGCCTGATGACGGCACTATCACCGCCTACGCCCAGAACGATGTCTTCGAACTCTTCCTTGCTTTGCAGCCGGCCCTGTGCGGTCAGTGTCAGTTGGAACTTCTGGCTGTCACCGATGGGTGGCGCACCCAACGCACCAGCCGCAACTTGCTGGTTTTGTTCTGTGATCGCGTCATACACATCGGACGTGGTCAGGCCAAGGCTCGCCATCTTTTCGGGATCAAGCCAGATCCGCATGGCATAGACCCGCTCCCCCCAAACCATCACCGTACCAACACCCGGGATACGTTTCAGGCGATCCGTTATGTGAATGTCCGCGTAATTTGAGATGAACAATTCGTCGAATTGGCCGCTCGGAGAGATGAGGTTGACCCCCATGATCAGGTCAACCGACTCTTTTGTAACAGTCACGCCGGAGGCCACGACCTCGTCCGGAAGTTGCGCCATCGCCGTGGACACCCTGTTTTGCGTGTCCACGGCTGCGATACTCAGGTCGTACCCTTCCTCGAACGTAACCGTTATGTTCGAGGTGCCGTCGTTAGAGCTGGTCGAGGCCATGTAAACCATGCCCTCGACACCGTTGATCTGTTCCTCAAGGGGAATGGTCACTGCCTCTTCAACGACCTCGGCGCTGCCGCCGGTATAGGTGGCACTGACGACAACTGTTGGGGGCACGACTTCGGGGAACTCGCCAACGGGCAGCAGCGGGATCGAAATCAACCCGGCGATCACAATCACCAGCGCGATAACCGAAGCGAAGACGGGCCTGAAGATGAAGAACCGGCTCAGCATTCAGCCATCAGCCTTGTCTGCGGATGGCTTTTTGACATCCACAGCCATGCCCGATCGGACGCGTTGTTGCCCTTGCACGATCACTGCTTCTCCGTCCTTAAGCCCAGTCTCGACGATGCGACGACCTTCATAGCTGCGGCCAACGGTAACCCTGCGCATTTCGGCCTTGTCATCGGTACCCACGACGAAAACAAAGAAACCGGCCTGATCCTGAGCAACAGCCTCAGAGGGTACGGTGATCTGGCCTGACTGCTTGGTAAGCTGGATGTTCACGCTGGCATATTGACCGGGGCGGAGCGTTTTTTCCGGGTTCGGAAACACGGCACGCACGGCGATCGTACCTGTCGTTGGGTCAAGACCCGGTGCCGAGAAGTCAAGCCCACCTGCGTGCGGGTGTACGCTGCCATCAATCAACGCCACCTCAACCTTCAGGTTTGGGTTTGCCGATCTGTATTTTTCCAGTTCCAGAAACTGCGTTTCGCTGGGGCTGACATAGACAAACAACGGATCCATCTGGACCAGTTCGGTCAGAACGGTGTCGTTTGCCGAAACGACATTACCGATATCCTGATAAACCCGCCCGATCCGCCCATTGATCGGGGCGGATACGGTTGCGTAGTCAAGATTGACCTGCGCCGAGTCCACCGCTCCCTGACTACTGTCGAGATCCCCTTTGGCTTGGGCCGCGTCGGTAGTTGACCTGTCCAACTGTTCCTGCGCGACCGTCCCATCACTCGCCAGTGCGGAATAACGCGCCTCCTCTCTGCTTGCAAAATCGAAACCGGCCTGGTTTTTGTCTCGCTCGCCCTTGAGGCGTCTGAGTTCAGTTGCGTAAGGGCGTTTATCTATTACGAAGAGGGTATCGCCTTTGACGATATCCGTGCCCTCTTTGAAAGGGCGAGTTTCAATGTGACCATCGACACGCGACCGAATGGACACTGTGTTGGGAGACTCGGTGCGCCCGGTCAACTTTAGAAAAAGCGGCACCTCTTCCGTCGTTGCCTTGGCGACGACGACCTTCGGTGCGGAGGCATTTGTTGCCTCCGTCTCTTTCTCATAACAACCGGCAGTCAGGACCAGCAGGCCCAATGCAAGAAGATGGCGTGCACCCCTCTTTTCGTCCGTTTTCCCCTGCCTTCTACGCACTCAACCCTCCCCAAATCCAATGACCTGAATAACTTATAGCTTAATTTGCCAATATTCTCACCAACAACAGTTTCCTGGGTGCCTGCGATCATAGTTTTCCGCGGAAATAGCTGACGGGTGACGCTCGGCATTTGGACCGCTATTTCCCGACCTCGAATTCGACCGGAAGCGCATCAACTTTGGCCAATGTCGTACTGATCGGCCCAGCGCAGGCGGCTGCTAGTTCCAGCCCGTCAACGATGCTGGAAAGCGAACTAACGGTTCCAATGATGTTTTAAGTGTGCCGCGAAAGCATCCGGGCGTTCGCAAATACCCCAATGCCCCACGCCCTTTTCATCTGCCAAAGAGATGCTCCAACGATCGCAAAACGTCTTTGCAAACTTGATCGGTACAAATGGATCATCAGCGCCCCACATGACCAATCCTCGATCGGCGATGCCGGAAAAATCCGCTGACCACTCTGCCGGATTTTTGGCCGAGCGATAAAGCTTAAGAATGGCGCGTTTCATGTGGTTGTCGATACGTGGGGCTTCGTGATCAGCGATGGTTTCGGGCATGCCCGCAGCAACTAGTTGCTGATGGAACTTCTTCGTGCTGCCAAGTGCCATCATGAGCTCACCCAAAATCGGCGTCTGCCATTTCCGAGCCAGGGAATGCCACTCATAGCTGGGTTCCGGCACCGCGTTCACGACGGTCCAGGTCCTGACCGCCTCTGGGTTCTGTTGCGCTGCCATGGCGCTGAGGGGGGCTCCCCAGTCGTGGCCCACGATATCAACCGGTCCATGTGAAGCTGCGGCCTCTACCAATGTCTGGCTCACCCAAGCAAGGTAAGCCTCTTTGGTTGCGGCAAACCCGCTTGGTGTCGCTCCATCGAAGCCGGGCAGCGTGGGCGCGAGGAACTCTTCCTCGGCTAACCCGAGGGCCTTGATCAGAGAGCCCCACATGTATCCCGTATCCGGCACTCCATGGACAAATAGCTTCATAACATCATTCCTTTGAAACGGCTGAGAAAGTGAACACGCGAGAATGCGTGATTGCAAGCATCTGCGTTTCGTGCTTGCCCCACACTGCAGCTATCGCCACCTCGGCCTGCGCCAATCTGTTTGTAATTTGGGTTATCCCTGATCGCATGGGCAAAATTTCCCAAGACATGTCAGATCTGTTCCGGCAAGATGACGTAGGGGAAGTGTTGGGGGCGCCTATGCTTGATAAGGATCGCGTTGATACCAAAATTTTTGCATCGAACACGGACTACGACCTTGTGGTCGTCGGTGCCGGAATTGCAGGTTTGAACGCCCTAAACGCAGCATGTGAGTATCTTCCCAAGACAGCGCGGGTTCTGTTGCTTGACGAAAAGGATAAGGCGGGTGGCATGTGGAACACCGCCTATGACTACGTGCGCTTGCATCAACCGCATCCGATGTTCACGGTCGGTAATCTGAAATGGAACTGGCGCAAGCCGCGTCATTATCTGGCAGCACGGGACGAGGTGCGGGATCACCTGGTCGGTGCCCTGAACGCGGTTCGTGAACGCGTTTCGCTGACTACAGAGTTCGGCCAAACCGTAAGCCGTTGTGAAGAGGTAACGACAGACCAGGGGCCGCTCGCAGAGATAGACTACCACCCGGCAGGCGCGGAAGCGGGTAAAAAGACCGTACGTACGAAAAGGGCGATACATGCGCCGGGCCTGAACTACGCTTTGGCGGAGCCCTTGTCGCTTTCCAGTCAGAAAATTGTTTCGATTATTCCGCAGGACTTGCGCAAAACACTGGCAGATCACCCCAAGGCGCAGGTTTACGTGATCGGCGGCGGCAAGACCGGAATGGATACGATCCTGGCGGCACTTGCCGAAAATCCCGAACGAAGCGTCACCCTGATCAATGGTCGGGGAACCAACTTCATCAACCGGACAAAGTATATCCCGACTGGTCTTAAGCGGTGGACCTCCGGTGAATTGGTGTCACGCCTGTTTCGCGACGTTGCGCTACATTTCGACGGAGAAAACGAAGATCATACGCTCGCCCACCTGCGCGCTGAGCATTCAACGGATCCACACACAAAAAACGGCGTGTTTCTTTACGGACTTCAGTCGGAAGATGAGCACGAAAGGATCCAAAACGGCGTGGAGGCAATTCACTGTGATTATCTGACGGATGTCGTGGATACATCGACCGGCCCCGAAATGAGTTTGCGCGGCGGCAAGAGTGTTGCGGTTCAAGAAGGCAGTATTTTTGTGAATTGCACCGGCAGCTTTTTCCGCGCTCAGACATTTGCTATTGAGAGGCCACTGGTATCGCCAAACGATTGCATTTTGTCGATCAACCCACGCAACGCTTTTCACTTCCTTACAAGCGTCTCGGGGTTCTTCGTAACGCACCTGCTTTATCGAAACCAACTGCGTGGCCAGGGTTTCTATGCTCTTGATCTAGAAGCGCTGTTTCGGGAAAACCGAAACGCCTGGGTCGGGGCGTCCGCGGCACAGGCCTATATGAACCAAGTGATTGCGGTGCAAACCCTGCCGCTTATGCTCCTGGATCGTTGCGGGCTTGATCTGGACCGCTGGTACCCCCTGCCCCGCCGCATGGCAGGTTTACTGCGAATGAAAGCAAGCGCAGCAAAAGACATAGCGCATTGTCGCGACGCGTTAGATCGCGTTGCAGATCGATTTGGTATCGAAGCCGGCCCTGTTCGGTAACGATCATGACGTGGTGCGTCCTTGGCAAAACGCGGATACACTATCACAGACCTGTACAGAGTATTCTTAGCAGTAGATAACGTTATCCCATTTCGGACCGTCGATGTCTCTTCGGATGATGCGGGGCTGCCGTTTTAAGCTGTCATTCGCGGCCATTGCGCAACTCATATTGCCCGCGATGTAGACCCGCGGCCTAATGCGAGCCTTTGCTGCAGTCGCGCGAAAGACCGGAAACAGGTCAGAGCAAAGAAAAAAGCGATCCGAGTGATATACAGCTTGCTAGGGTCCCGACAGGCCCCACACGCATTTATTCGATGTCACTTATTCTTTGACACGTCCCAGTGGTCGCGAGTGCGTCGGCTCATGACCAAAATTTGCCAGACATTGATTTCGTCACCATTTGCAGACTTGGGACGGCGCGCGCATCCAAGGTAAATGTGAAGGTTTATGAAGCGATCTATGCCGGTGCGACCTTCGCCCAGCAGCTTAGAAACCGCAGTATTGAGTTCTGCGAATAAATTCGGGACGATATCAACTCCAACGCTATATTCCGAGCGAAACTGGGCCCACTTTGCCCCGCTTCGCACCAACATAATTGAGGCTGACCGATGCCAGGACCTCACTTTTCTCTCCGCGTAGACGGAATTTTGTCGGCCGAACATGGCGCTAAAGAAATGTGGCACAGTCTTTGCCTTAAACCTGTGAGGCCGTCATGAATCAGCCGCTGTCCTGGCCCGACGCTTTGGCCGCGATGAACGCCTGTGTTTGCGCGTACCAAATCCGCCGGGCGACCACCGCTCCGGGTTCACAGGCTCCAATCCTGCGCAGTGAGACACGCGGCGATGGCGACCGGGCCTTCGTATATGATGTGATGCCCGTTTTTCAGGATGCAGCCGGTTTCACTGCACCGAGCAAGACCTACACGCCCGCCTTTGAAGCCTGCGGCGCCGACGATATTGACGCTGCTCTGATCGGGACCCTTACGGGTGATCGCGCGGTGCTCGCCCTGCGCGGCACGTTATCACCCAATCTGAAGCGAAACGACGTTATCGGGTGGATCAGAGATTGGCTCCAGGATGCCGAGGCCAAACCTGAACCCTGGTCTTTTGGGGGTCAAGGGGCCGATGACGCCGAAACCGGATTTGCAACCGCCACTATGCGTCTGTGGCCGTGGATCGAAAGAGAACTTGGGCCGCGCGTCCCCTCGCTTTCGGGCGGACTGGTGATTACAGGGCACAGCAAAGGCGGAGCGATGACCTTTCTGGTCGCCTCGCTCGTCCGAGCGAAATGGCCCGATCTTCCGATTGTGGTTTACGCTATCGCGCCGCCTGTTGCTGGCAACACCGGGTTTGCACGGGCCTACGATGCGTGCGGGCTCAGCCAGGTGACGCACAGAATTCAAGTGATCCGAGATGCCGTTCCTTACCTGCCGCGCTGGGATCGCGCGGATATTTGGGAGGCACTTAAACCTTCAGGGGTTCTGGAACGCGTCGGCTGGGACCTGGTCGCACGGCTTGCGAGTGACCTAACAGGCAAAGGCTATTCCGCTGTCGGCAACTCCATCGTCGTTACCGACGACCAAGGATCTGTCTCTTACGGGATCGAAGCTGTCCGCACATCACTGGCAGCAGTTGCGACCGCGCTAGAGGCGAAGGACTATGAAGCGGTCGCGGCGGCACATTCAAGCGTCTCCAGCTATCTTCGGATGATGAAAACAGCGGCAAAAAAAGGCGGGTCAATTGTCTGAGCAATCCGAATGAAGAGAGCAAGAGGTATGGCCAGTTGGACCGTCTGGCCACAGGGCACCGGTTTGTACGCCACGGATTTACAGATGCTCAACGCTGAATTGCGACCTCAACCAGCGTGGGTTTTCAGTTGGGAACGAAATCCGTTCTAGGCTGTCCTGTCATTGGGAGCACAGTTCGGCATCGCGGCGTGGAGCTTGAGGACGCGCCAACTGAAATCCAGTGGCTCCAGGCCGCCTTGGCAGACGGCCCGAAACCGACTTTGAGTGCTCGAATTAGATGCAGCACCGCAACTCGCGAAAAGAGACATTCGCTGCAGTTGCGACGTTCTAATCCTGAAGAACTTTCGGAACGCGAGTGAAGCCTTCGACTACAAGTCGTCAGTGACAGACTGCTTGACCTGCATACATCCCAAGGCCAGCGCCAGCCGCCGTAGACAGGGTCTTGCCCGTACCGCCACCGAAGCGGTTCCCGACAACTCCTCCAAGGGCAGCCCCACCCAGAACACCCGCTGCACACCGAGCATCATGCTGTACCTGAGCCTGCGTCGGCGTTGTTGGCGCTCCGCATGCAGCCAACAGCAATGAACCACCAAGAATGCTGGTCAACACTATCTTTTTCATCATGATCGCCTCTCAATTTGGCAAATGTGTTACCCTGTTAGGTGGTTCGTGAGGGGTTTTCGTACAAGGCTTCAGCCTCCAAGTTAAGAAATGTTAACCTATGGCCCCTTGCTCAACCCTATTTGGTGAGAAGTTGGCAAGCGAACATAAGAGGCTGGCGTTTGATCAATTCTCCTATAACGATTTCTACTACAAGCCCGAGGCAGTGAAGGCCGCAACAGATACCGTGGAGGAGTTCCTCAACAGACAGAAATTTGACATAGGTTACGGCGTGGCCTCTGCCGAACCATCCCAAAGCGGAGCTTTGCCGTCCGCGCGAATGCCGCAGTGCGACACTTCCCTAGCTGACTGTCATGAGTTTCAAGCCAATACGCAATGCAAGTATTACTGACGCACCAGAAGAGAACTCAGGATAAAATCCTCAACGCACCCGATGATCCTGGTCATTGGTGTTTCTGACAGAACACTACGATAGGCACTGCCCTCCAGAACCTCTATCACCAGTTGTGATGCTTGAAGAGGATCAGGAACAGCGCGCAAGTCACCGCCTGTTATCCCTCGCCTCACAACGGTTTCCAGCGCATCGGTCAAGCTAGAGCGGTTCTCGACAAACAACTGCGCGATGTCCGGCTGGCGAACGGCTTCGCTCGAAATCTCCAATGTGAGAATAACGTTTTCAGGCGCAGCCAGGTATTTGGCATAGGCCCTGATGAACTTTTTCAACACCTTGGGCGTGGGCGCTTTGGTGTTTAGAATTTTCAGAAACGGCTCCATCTCGCGGCGTTCGAGCATTGCGATTTCCACAAGCACATCATGTTTGCCACGAAAATGGTTGTAGAGGTTTCCAAGGCTGACGCCCGCCCGGGTTGCGATGTCGCGGACACCTGTCTGATGATAGCCGCGCTCAAGGAAACACATAACTGCGGCCTCCAAAATCTGGTTACGCCGCTTGGCCGTTGCCTTTTCCCGGATTGAACCTGGCTTTTGGCTGTCTTTGGTCATTTTCACATTTAATATTGAACGAACGATCGTTCATAGTATATGAAATTCTACCGCACTCTACAAGGTGCGATGGATTCGGCGGCATAGGAAAAACAAGACTGTGACAGACAAAACTTTGGAAACCAGGCAAAGGCCCGCCCGACGGTGGCTCTGGATTGGTGTATCAGTGGCGCTGTTTGTCGCAGTCGTCATGCTGTTGTTCGACACCGAAGATACAATTGATGTTCAGGCTACGAACACCGAACCGCCTCCCCCGACTGTATCTTTCGTCCGCGTTGCACCGGAAACCGTGCAAGCGCAGGTAACGGCGTTCGCCGAAGTTCGGCCTCGGTGGGATGCCGAGCTGCGATCTGCCGTGTCCGGGCGTATCACCGCAGTACACCCCGCCGCTTTGGCCGGGGCGCAGGTGGAACGGGGTGACCCATTGTTTTCAGTCGAAAACGCGCCTTATCAGAGCACCGTTGCGGAAGCCGAGATGGCGCTTGAGCAAGCGAAACTGGCATTGTTGCGCGCGCAGAACAACGTAACCGTTGCGCAACGCCAGTTCGACCGGGATGAAACAGAACCGCCGAACGAACTGGCTGTGAACCTGCCGCAATTGCGCATCGCTGAAAAATCCGTTGCGGCGGCACAGGCACGCCTGAATGCGGCGCAAAATGAACTGAGGGACGCAGAAGTTGTTGCCCCGTTTTCGGGTTTTGTTACCCATCGTTTTGCCAGCCTCGGCCAGACGGTTAACCCAGGCGATGCTCTGATACATCTTTCGGACGACCGGCAATTCGAACTGGTTGCCGAATTCAGTCAAGCGGATTGGACGCTTCTGGATCATCCGATCTCTGGCGTTACGGCTGATCTGACACAGCGCTCGGGCGAAGAGTTGGGGCAGGCCCAAGTCCGGCGTGGAGGCGGTTTCCTGGATCAAGACACGCGACAGGTGCGGGTCTTTTTGGACGTCACACATCCCGATGACGGCATTCTCGCCAGAGATTTCGTGCAGGTTCACATTCCCGGACGCCGGATCACAGACACCGTGACCCTACCGGAAAGCGCCCTGACCCGTGCAGGGTACATATGGCTTGTTGATAACAAGGACCATCTGCAGAGGCTCAGCCCGAACATCCTGTTCCGCAGCGAAGGTACAGTCACAGTCATGGCCCCCGATGGGAATGGCCCGTGGCGCGTGGCCAGAACACCTCTGGCTTCGTTTCTGCCCGGTCAGCGAGTAACGCCGCAATCGGATGGGGGATGAGCCATGCACACGCTGACATCCTGGTTTATCCGCAATCCGGTCGCGGCCAATCTGATGATGGCGTTAATCCTTTTCCTAGGCGTGCAGACGCTGCTGAACATTCGGATCGAAGGCTTCCCGCGTATTCCGCCAGAAAGCGTCACAATCGCTATCGAGTTTCCTGACGCTACGGCCGAACAGGTCGATGAATTGGTGACCCAAAAAGTCGAGCAGGCGCTTGAAGGCTTGGAGGGCGTGCGTAGCGTGACCTCCCAATCCCAAAATGATCTGAGTGTGGTGACTGTGCGTCGCGCAGGTGGCCAGAAACTTCAAGCTGTTCTGGACCGGGTCCGTATTCGGATCGACGGGTTGACCGATCTGCCCGAAACCGCGCGACGCCCTGTGATAGAAGCGTCGGGTTTCGATTTTCCCGCGCTGTATCTAAACCTTTACGGTGAAACGGACCCGGCCACATTGCAGAGCCTGGCGCAACGTCTGAAAGAAGAACTACTGGCGGAACCGGAACTGTCCCGGCTGCAAATCTGGGGTCTGATCCCCCGGGAATTGCGCATCGAAATCGACCCGGCGCTGTTGCGCCATTATGGCCTGACCGTTTCGGATGTAACTCGCGCCATCGAAGGGAATTCACTGGTCTTTCAGGCAGGCCGTCTTCGGACCGAGGGCGGCACGATTTATCTGCGAGCCGATGACAGGGCGAAATACGTGCCGGAATACGCTGCCCTGCCTGTCATTGAACGCAGAGACGGGTCTTTTGTTCCTTTGGGCGATATTGCCAAAATCGAGGACGGGTTTCAGGACGGCGAGTACCTGTTCCGCCTGAACGGCAAGCCGACCGTGGGGATGGAGGTTCTGGTCGGGCAGAAAGAGAACCTGCTTGAAATCAGCGATGTTGTGCGCAGCACGGTGGATGAGTTCAGCCGCCAGTTGCCTTCGCAGGTTCAGGTTGAGGTCTGGGGCGACAGTGCTGGTTACATCTCGGACCGCCTGGCGCTGTTGCGGTCGAACGGGGTGCAGGGGTTGATCCTTGTCACCCTGATGCTGTCGGTGTTCTTGAACGTTAGGTTGGCCTTCTGGGTCGCTATGGGTATTCCGGTTTCGGTCATGGGGGCGATTGCGGTCTCGGGCTCGAAATGGGTGGACTATTCGCTGAACGATGTCACCACGTTTGGCCTGATCATCGCTTTGGGCATTCTAGTCGATGACGCCGTAGTGGTCGGCGAGAGCGTTTTCGAGGAGCGTCGCAAGGGCAAGGCTCCAATCAAGGACACCGAGCGCGGCGTGCATCGCGTGGCGGTTGCGACCGTCTTTGGCGTGCTGACCACAATCGCGGCTTTCTTCCCAATGCTGCTGATCGACAATCCGCTGGGCAAGGTGCTGGCAGGGTTCGCAGGCATCGTGATCCTGACGCTGATCTTCTCACTGATCGAAAGCAAATTCATCCTGCCCGCCCATCTGGCGCAGGTTTCTATGAGGCAAGAGCGTCGGTATCTGCTGACCCGCCTGTGGGGCCGGGTACAGGATGCTGCGCAGCGCGGGTTGGACTGGGTTCGGGACCGCCTCTACCAGCCTCTGCTCGTTGCGGCCATACGACAGCGATACGCCGTGCTGATCCTGTTCATTGCCGCTGCAACGCTGGGGCTTGGCCTGATGTACAAGGGTAAGGTCAGGACGGTGTTCTTTCCCGAGGTGCCCGGTCAGATCATCACGATGAATCTGGAGATGGACGCCCGCGCGCCCTTCCCTCTGACCCGCTCGAACGTGAACCGGATCGAAGCCGTATTGAACGGCCTGAACGCCGAGCTTGCCGCGGACTCGGGTATGGCCAGGCCGCCCGTTCAGACGGTGTTTGCCATCATCAACAGCGCAGGAAGCGCGCAAATATACGCCGAACTGATCCCGGTGGCCGAACGCCCCGACGTTCCGATCCTCACTGTGGTCCGTGAATGGCGCGACCGGGTTGGCGCGGTCGAAGGTGCAACCGAGCTGGAGTTTACCGGGTCGGAAACACTCGCCGGTGGGTTTCGCATCCGGTTGGCATCAAAAGATGAAGACTTGCTGCAACAAGCCAGCGCCGAGATGAAAGACTTCCTGTCGAACATCAAGGGCGTGGCGAATGTGCGGGATGGCCTGGCGGGCGGTCAGCCCGAACTGAAACTCCGCCTGCGCCCGGATGCGCGGCACCTTGGATTCAACGCCGAGGCCTTGGCCAGACAAATTGGCTATGGGTTTGGCGGGGCCGAGGTGACCAAGGTCAGACGCGATGGATCCGAAGTCCGCGTGGTCGTGCAGAACGCGCGGGAAAACCGCGATACGTTGGCCGATCTGATGCAGACTCAGTTGCGCAGCGCGTCCGGCGCCTGGGTGCCGCTTGAGACGGTGGCTGAAATCGAAGGCACCTACACTTCTGGCACCATCGATCGTCGTGACGGAAAGCGCATGAATATCGTGGCCGCGTCCATCGACCGTGATCGTGTCGCCCCCGAAGAGGTTGGTCAGGCGGTGTTCGAGCAACTGGTCCCGAAACTGCGAGCCAAATATCCCAGTGTAACAGTCCTGCCTGCTGGCGAACTGGAAGAGATGGCGGATATCAGCGATGGCCTGAAACGTGCGCTGCTGCTTGCGGCAGTTCTGATCTATGTGCTGATGGCCGTGCCGCTGAAAAGCTATTGGCAACCCTTTGTCATTCTGGCCATTGTCCCCTTTGGCTTTATCGCGGCCGCCGTCGGGCACCTGATCATGGATGTCTCGCTGTCGCTGTTTTCGTTCTTCGGCATGCTGGCTCTGACCGGTGTGATCGTGAACGACAGTCTGGTCATGATCACCCGTTACAACCAGGGGCGAGAGGAAGGTCAGCCCGTGGATCTGGCGCTGAAAAGCGCAGGCGTCGGACGTTTCAAGGCGATCTTTCTGACCACTGCAACGACGGTGATTGGTCTGCTTCCTTTGCTGACCGAAACCTCTGAGCAGGCGCAGTATCTGATCCCTGCGGCAATCTCTCTGGCCTTTGGCGAACTCTTCGGCACCGCCTTGATGCTGCTGCTGGTGCCGGTGCTGATCGCCATCACCGAAGATGTTCTCGGCGTTTTCAAGCCATCCCTTCCGCGGTTTTCTGAAGAAAGGACAAAGACATGACACGGACCCTTCTGGCTCCGGCATTCACCCTGATGGCGCTGGCGACACCTGCCGCTGCAGATGGTCTGAATGTCACCGTCGACGGCATCCGCAATGCCAAAGGAAACATCGTGATCCTCGTGTTTGATGACGCCCGCGCCTTTGACAGCCTGGATGTCTGGGGTGCCATCGACTATGCCCAGATTCCGTCGCGCAAAGGCAGTGTCAGCCATGAGTTCGCCAATCTGAACGCGGGCCCCTACGCAGTGCTGCTGTTTCACGATGAAAACAAGGACGAAGACCTGAACATGACTGCGACGAAACTGTTGGAGGGCTTGGGTTCGACAGGTGCCCCAAACCCAGAGGATGAACCCGATTTCAAGGCCGCCTCGGTCTGGCCGGGCGATGTCCGCGTTCGCATTCACTATGATCAGTAGTGCACCATGTTGGCAGATCGAAAACTGACAATCGGCGCGCTTCTGAGCGTGTTTAGCTGGCGGGTGGGACTCACGTGGTTTTTGATCCTGGCGGAAACGGCACTGACCGTGTTGATCCCGCTTTTCATCGGCTTCGCCATAGATGGATTGCTTAGAGCAGAGTTTCAGTCCTTTCTGCACTTAGGTGCCATCATGATCATTCTAACACTGATCAGCGTGATCCGCCGGATTTACGATACACGTGTGTACGGAACGATCCGAGTTGAATTGGGCAAGGCGTTAGCTTCCCGGTTTTCGAACCTGCCGGTTTCATCGCTGAACGCCCGGATCGGAATGGGGCGCGAACTGGCCGACTTTCTGGAAGAGGTGTTACCCAACGCGATTGCCGGGGTTGTACAGTTCGTTGTTTCGGCGGTTTTGCTGTTCTACTTTTCGCCAATTCTGGCTCTTTCAGCCTGCGGAGTTCTGGTCGGAATGGTATCCGTCTACGTCTTGTTTCACTCGACATTTTGGCACTGGAACCGGGCACTGAACCAGCAAATGGAGCATCAGGTCAGTCTTCTGGAAAACCGCAAAGAACGCCCCGTTCTGGTACATCTGAAAAGACTGCGCAAATATGAAGTGAAGCTCTCGGATACCGAAGCGTTCTTATATGGCACGATTTTCATCCTTCTGATCGGTCTGATCCTGTTCAACCTTTGGTTCGCGACGCAAAACCTGGATGCGACACCTGGAATGCTCTTTTCGATTGTCAGCTATTCGTGGGAATTTGCCGAAGCTGCGCTTGCTTTGCCGGCCACGTTCCAATCGTGGTCACGGCTGTCCGAAATCACGACCCGTTTGCAGGGCGGTTGATCAGATTTTGCAAGCCATAAATTGTGTGGCGCGGTTTATGAAATCAGGCACTGACGACCCAGAGCGAACCCTCTATGCCTTTTCGGATGCTGCAGTGTGGCCCTTCTGAGCCACCATTCGTCGCAAGCTGTCTTTGGTCACTTTTGACGCAATCTGATGACAACCGTGAAAAAACCTTCGATCCGCCTTTGCACCCAAGATTTGCAAAGACCTCTGGTCACTCCATTGACTGCAATTGGCGTTGCAGTCCTGGTCACTGTTCAGGAAGAACGCGGCGGAAATACAACACTTGAAAACCCATGTGCGGCAGAAAGCTGATGATTAAAATGTTAATTTGACGACTGTCAGAGAAGGCGCAATCTCCCCAACTAGTCTTTCAATATTTTGCGCGGGTGACACGTATATGGCGATCAAGAGCAGGCAAGGTTTTGGCATCAGTTTTCCGGCAGTTTTTGGCCTGGCTAGCCTAATACAGCCAACCCAAGCAGATGCGCAGAGTGTTTGTCTGGACCATCGCGCCCCAGGTGATCCGGTTAATACGGTCCCTTGTGTTGTGCCCAGCGGAACAACTCTTGGACGTGTTGAATCCACCGGCGACGGTTCGACTATTCTGATTGAAGGGGACGTGACCGGCGGCGTTGTCAGCTTTGGGAACAATTCCGGTGTGACCAATAACGGGGGCGGTGGGTTTTTCATCGCCACAAGGGGCGACGACTCGGACATCGTGAATAAGAGCAGCACATTCCCGTTTCGGTTTCCCGACCTGAGCACCATTGGCGCGGGCTCGGACATCACCAATTCCGGAACCGTAAACGAAATAGCGATCAACGGGGATGGCAGCACAATCAACAACTCGGGCATTTCGGGGAATGTACGGCTCGGATCTCGGGATGGCGTTCTGACGAACACCGGCAACCTCGCCAGCAATTCCTTTAATGTCATCAACATCACAGGCACGAACGCGCGGTTTATCAATCAGGGAACCGCTGGCTTCACCGTTGTCGGCGGCGACAACATCACGATCAGCAATTCCGGTACGCTGTCCGAGATCATCTCGATCCCCGTGGGGCAAAACCTGCGGATCGAAAACTCTGACACGATCACCGGCGATATTGATCTGGACAACATCGGGACCGTGATCGAAAACACCGGCACAATAGGTGGGTTTGTTTCCCAGAGCCGCAGCGACTTTGTTCTGAATAACTTTGGGAATATAGGCGGCAGCGTCACCGCGTCCGGGGCCAACTCGCACGTGACAAATACTCAATCCGTTGGCAGTTTCATCACGGTGCAGGGAGACAACTCCAGCATCTTCAACTCGGGCACAGCCACGCAGTTGATCAGCCAGGGCGACGCTTCGTCAATCGAGAACGAAGGTACCGTAAACAGCATCGTCACATTCGGGGACAACTCGTTGATCACGAATGCAGGTGTTGTAAACAGCTTCATTACGACCAGCGGCCAAAACGCAGGAGTCGTGAATTCGGGCACTGTTGCCCAGACTGTCAGCACAAGTTCAGCGAATTCCGACATCGTGAACACAGGTGTCATCAACCTGAATGTTCTGACCTTCGCGACCGGCTCGGACATCACGAACCTCAACACCATAGGCGGCAGCATCCTTGCGGCCGGAAATGACGCAGTCATAACCAATCAGGGCCTGATCGGCGCAAACCTTCGCAGCTTTAGCGACAACGCGCAGGTTATCAACTCCGGCGACGTCACCGACCAAATTGAAATCCGGGGGGTGGGGTCGCGAATTGTCAATTCCGGCAGCGCCAACGACATCCTTGTCGAGGCTCGGGCAATGGGGGCCAGCGTACAGAACTCAGGCACAATTGCAGATGATATCTTTGTTGAGGCGGATAGTGTTTCCGTCACCAACTCTGGTACTGTGGGTGGCGCAATTGAGATGACGGCAAACAACGCCAGCATCGCCAATTCCGGCCAGGTTGCCGCGCTGGTGGCAGATGGTTCAGGTTCCACAATCACCAACGCAGGGACAGTATCCGGGCTGGTCCGGGCGGATGGGACAGGCGCGCGCTTTGCCAACACCGGGCGCGCAGGATCATTTGTTGGTGCGGGCAGCAACACGTCAATCGATAACGCAGGTCAGATTGATCTGATCGGCACGTCCGGCGACAATGTTCGCGTCGTGAATTCGGGTTCAGTTGGGTCCGGCAACGCTGGCGATGGCATCGAATTTCTGGGGGCAAATGCCTATCTGGAACTTCGCAGGGGATCGGTGATCGAGGGTCAGATTGCCTTTCAGGGCAGCGGAACGCAGACACTGTCACTCGGCGATCTTGGTGAGATAAACTATACCTTCAATGGTGCCCCGAACCAAATCGTGACCAATGGTGCCCCGTTTGTTCTGTCCGGCAACCGGCTTTCTGTGTTCAACACAACGGCGCTGTCCACGCAAGACGAACAGCTTGCCGATCTGGTCGGCGGGATTTCCTCGGTTCTGGACAGCAGGTTTCAAAGCCTCAGATCGTCCGGCGAGCCTACGGCCACACGCACGCGCCCGGTCTTCAACTTTGTCGAACCCCAAGACGGGCAATCTGTTTGGCTGGACACGTTCGGTTCATACCGTGATCAGGACGCGGATGGTCAGGTTGCCGAAAACACGCAATGGGTCGGGGGGCTTATCGCAGGTATCGACCCGGTCAATATCGCCGGATTGGAAGCGGGTTTCTTTCTCGGCGGCTCGCGCGGCGGCGTTAATGCCGATGACGTATCGCAATCTGTAGACAGCAAAAGCTTCTTTCTGGGGTCCTATGCTTCTGCCCATTGGGGCCGTTCAATTGTCGATATGTCGTTTACGGTTGGTTACTCCGACTTCGATCAGGAAAGGCAGGCGGCCAACAACACCGTCGCTGGGGGTACCGAGACTATCTCGGCAAATTTCGATGGCTGGTTTGTATCCCCTGCCGTGTCAGTGACAAAGCCAGCGCAAATAGCCGGGCATGCGATCGAAGGAAGTTTTGGTGTGCAATACGCTGGCCTGTTTCTGGACAGCTATACCGAGACCGGAACAACCTCGCCGCAAACCATCGAAAGCCGCGCGGTTCACGTGGGCGTGGCCCGCCTGAAGATCGCTGCGCCGAAACAGAAGATCACTGGTGACGGGTCGATATTGACCTATCGTGTGCAAGCTGGGCTCGACGCGCGGACGAATTTTGGTGGCGACAGCATTGATGGGGTTTTGCTTGGCCAGAACATTAATTTCAACACCGGCGGCGACAACAATACCTTGGGTGGCTTCGTAAACGTGTCCGGAGAATACCAGACGCAAAACGGGGTGATTGTCAGCGCCGGAACAGAAGCCATTTTTGAAGCGTCTGGTTCCTATCAATTGTCTGGCCGAGTTGGACTGGAATTCAGGTTTTAATGGCACGGCTGAAGGATCGTTGACAGCGCGGTGCCGTCAGACGAATTCGAACCAGTCTCAGTTTGCGGCGGAAATCGCGAACCGACCCGGAACAGAGTTGACGCCCCTCAGAAAGAGCGGCGGTGCGCTTCGGCTTGAAGGTGTCGCGGCAAGCGAGCGATCTTTCCTGGTCGAAGTGGTTACATACGGAGGAATGAGCGACGGCGAATTTCCGACGAGAACATCGGGCCGAAACAATTCTAGTAATAGCGGACAGTTTCCTGGCTCATTTCGATGCCACGCTCGTGCAAAAGGTCTTCCACGTTACTCAGAGATAGAGGGAAGCGAACGTACGGCATCACAGTCGAACTGATGATCGCTGGACTGGTTTTAATGTACTCGAATGGCAACCGCATACTCATGGATCGTGACTACAAAAGCCCCCTGCCCACCTCAACCCAAGCTCTTCTGACAAGACCTGTCAAAGACCAAGCGATCTGAGCTGCTTGCCCTCAGAGTGCCGGGCTCGACAGGCTCGTCCATGGCGGTTTCCTCTGGGCAAACGACCTGACGTGCCGAGCCGTCAATCACCTCGGCCGGATTGTAATCCAGCTTGATCGACTAACTCGGTCCCGTCCCCCCCATTCTTTGCCCAGTCCGGCCACGAAACGTTCAGCCATTCAAATGCGACGATTTCTAACAAAGCTCAATTTAGTTTCTTCACACAACGCAGTTCGGTACCCTCTTAGTGCAGACGTTTTCAAGGACGCAGGCGATGTGCGCCAAATGTGGTGGGATGCTATGAGGGTGATCTTGCGAAAAACAGGACGTGCAGCGTTACTCGCCGTTCTTGTTGTCGTGCTGTTTTGGTCCGTTTTAGCTTTGCCTGTTTTCTCTGGGTTTCGAACCCCGATTTTGGAAAAGATGCTCTCAGAACAAATCGGCCAGACGGTGTATATTGAAGGTGATGTCAGCATCATTCTGGGGGCAACAAGCCACGTTCGCGCAACCGACGTAGAAGTGCCCAGCGAGGCCATTGAAAATGTGAATCTGGCGACCTTGAACGTCCTGGAGTTGGAATTGAACCTGCCCGCGTTGATGTCCGGTCAGATTGATATCGACAACCTGGTTATCGATGGCCTGAAAGTTCGAATGCTGACCGACACGGACGGGAACCAAAGCTGGGTCGCGAACGATCGGCCTGAAGTCAGTACGACAGCGTTGGGAATACAGAACGAAACGGATGGTATTCTGGAGTTCCTGAGCGACAAAACAGCTGCATTCACGTCGGTCGCGCTGATCGTCGATAACGAAACAACGGGCTTCAAGTTCGATTTCAGACTGACGGACCTGCACTTGAACCAATTAGGTGATGATGCAGGCGCAACGGTGACAAGCCATGGAACTGTAAACGGGCAGAGCTTTCAGATCGAAGGCGACTATCCACGAGGGCAACCATTCACAACAAATGCGAATTTCGGTGCGATGAAACTTGATTTCAACGGCAACCCGATCTCAGCGGAAAATGGTGGCGGCTTCGAAGGCAGACTGACTTTGGATACCGGCGAGATCGGCGATCTATTGGACCTTCTCCGACTCGATCGCGAAATTGAAGGTCAGGCAACGTTGTCGGCCGAAATACACAACCAGAACCCAAAGTTGAAAATCACGGATTTCAGCACGGCTTTGAACCTTTCAAACGGCCAATTGCTGACAGCGGAAGGCTCGGTCGAAGATCTGATCGGTTTTGAAGGTATCGATCTGGCAATTGACGGGCGCTTCTATCCGCAGGGCGATCCGCCTGAAACGGCTACCGACCTAAAGGATTTGAAGCTCACCAACCTTTCGACCCAGATCGTCGGTACGGAAAATGCGCTGGAGTTTCAGAACCTGACCCTCACAACAAATGCGTTTGACAACGAGTTGAAGCAGATCGGTCCGGTTCGTTTTGGCCGCCTGTTTCGTGCTGATAATGGGAACCTCACGCTGGAAAACATCGCGCTGCAGGCAGGACCGCAGGATCAGCCCTACTTTACGGCCAAAGGCGACATCAAAGACCTGTTGCGCCTGAAAGAGATCAACTTTGACGGCACGATGTCGATCCCGTCTTCCTTGTTTTTTCGAGACCCTAGCGCAAAGTCGCTTGGCGGCGTCGAAGGCAGCTTTTCTGTAGACGATCTTCAAGGGTTCCTCAGTCTCAACCAGTTCGATGCGCACACGGTTGATACCGAGATTTGGGAGCTGAGCACCCGGGCTAAACTCGGGAACGTCAATGACTTTGAAAACCTGTCCTTCGATTTCAATCTGGACATCAAAGACAGCGCGCAATTCCTGGCGGCCATTGGCCAGAAAGCGGTCAACACCGGACCGTTAACGGTCAGCCTGTCCGCGGGCGGAGAACAAGACGACTTCTCAAGTGCAATTGCGCTGGTATCCGGCAGCTCGGAGTTGAGCGCCAACCTAAAGACGTCCACTGCTGGCACCCGCGCCCTGACACAAGGCAAGATTGCCAGCCAAAGCATCGCATTGCAGGACATCAAAAACGCTGTCGCCGTTGTTTCACGCATCGCGACAAGCTTTCGCCAACCGGGCACTCGGGGTGCAAACCGCAGCGGGCCGAATGGGAAACCTACCGACCTCATTGAGGCAGAAGATTTCCTGCTCGATCAGGATGTCGATGTGTCCATTGACATCAAGAAAATCGAGGGCGAAGAGGCAATAACCAGTTTATCCAGCCACCTGAAAGCAAAGAACGGCCTTGCCCAGCTTGGGCCCGTCGAGGTTGCTTATGATGGCGGTCATTTCTCTGCCACCGCAAAAATGAACATGGTCAAGAGCCCTCAGTTGCTTTCACTTCAGGGTACGATAAGGGATTGGAATCTGGCGACGCTGTTCAAAGAGTTCGATACCAAATATTCGGCTGTCGGGCGGCTGCATGGAAATTTTGAAATTACCGGAAACAGGCGCTCGGCAGATGCCTATATTAACTCGATGAAAGGCTCGGCATCTATCGTGATGTCAGATGGCGGAATATCAACCAGTCTTCTCGAACTGTCCGGACTTGGCATCTTTCCATGGTTGATTTCCGAAGAGTTAAGAAAAGGGTACAGCAAGATCACGTGCCTCGCCGCGCCGATCAAAATCAATGCCGGCGACGTTTCATTCAGCTCGTTTGTTGCAGAGACCCAAAAGGTACAGCTTGTGGCCCATGGCGATCTGGATTGGATCAAAGACACGATTTCAATTCAGGCTGAGGCCCGAAAACTGGGCAAGCCTTTGTCGCGGAGCGCATGGCCATTCGAAGTCGTCGGGACGCTGACGCATCCGAGAATTAAGCTTCTTCATCACAACATTTTCCAAAGGCGCGCGGATGGAGCTACTGAGTTCCCCGAACACCGAAAGTCCTGCGTCCCGGATATCAATCAGCTGAGACAATAGGTGCCATCTCCGATGTCATGAATTGAGTTTCTTTTGTTCCGCTTACGTCAGCAAAGTTTGATATTCACTGGACTTACAGAGCCCCGCCCCTAAGCTTGCAGCATTTTCGGAAAGAGGGGCCGGTATGTTGACGAGAACCGCTTTACTCGTTTTTGCGGCATGGGTTTGGCTGTGTTTCACGGTTTTGTCTTCCAAAGCTGACGTGCTGCATCATTGGGTCCAACTCGGACCGGATAATCAGATCATTGTAAGAGCAATCACTGCATCGCCTGACTGCCCCTTGTTGCAAATCGATGATCAGGCTGTTGCGATGAAAAAGCGAGCGATGCCACAGGACCAGTTTCCCCATTTGGTTTGCGACTACCACGCGCCAAAACTGGCTCAGAAGATAATGCTTGAAGGAAACCCACTACCGACGCTAAATCCAAGCGTGCAACGGATTGCCGTAATCGGGGATACCGGGTGCCGAATTCGCGGCAACAGAGTCCAGAATTGCTATGATCCAGCCGCCTGGCCGTTGAATTCCATCCTCGAGGAGATCGCGTCCAGATCGCCAGATCTGGTTATCCATGTTGGTGACTACGTTTATCGGGCATCGGAATGCCCGGACGCAGAAAAATGCGGCGGGTCTCCTTTTGGCGACACCTTCAAATCCTGGTCGGCAGACTGGCTGGAACCGGCGGACAGTCTGTTCCGGCGCGTCCCCTTTCTTTTCCTGAGGGGCAATCACGAGAACTGTGGACGCGGCGACAATGGGTGGTTCCGGTATTTCGAATCCGGGCCCGTTCCCTCGAGTTGTCCCGCTGTAACCTTGCCGTGGATAGCTTCCGTAGATGGTCTTGATCTGATTTCATTCGACTCCTCCGCCGGACCGGCGCCACATAGCAGCCCCGACCTAACAAATGTCTACCGAGGAATGGCCCAAGACCTGTTTGAAACAACCAGCCGCGACGCTTGGTTTCTCACGCACCGTCCGCTTTGGGTAAACATGCACGCGTTCGGAGAGCTGATTGATGGTGACGACACGCAGCGAGCGGCGTTCAGCGGGATCATTCCGGAAACAGTCAACCTTGTTTTGTCAGGCCACATTCACGCCTTTCAGGCGATCGACATACTGGAAGGGCCAGTCCAGGGGATAAGCGGCAATGGAGGAACCCAGCTTGATCCCATGCCCGCCGATCTTGCTACCAACGTTGAAGTTGCTGGTAGCCTGGCAAGCACCGTCGTGAGCAACAGCGATTTCGGCTTCATGATGTTGACGCTGGAAACAGATGGCAGCTGGTCGATGGACGCAATCAATGCGGAAGGAAAAACCCAAAGTCGATGTCGTCTTGTTAAGCATACGCTTTCCTGCGAGTGAAATCATGCCGAGTAAGGTTCAAAAGCCCTCGTAATCTACTTTGGGTACTTCGGTACTTCGACTTGAATAGTTGTGGTCAGCGCGGTCCGCGCCGCATCAAACTGCGGCACGTCTAGTTCTGATAGCACCATGTCCAAAACTCACCACAACAAGCCTTTGTGGTCGCTAAAGAAAGTGTGCATGCTCCTAGGGACAAAGTTAACAACTCGCGTTTCTCGGCCCGTTCGCGAAGTTAGAAGAGCAGTGTCAGCCAGCCGACATTCTCTGTAGAAACCGCCGTGCCCGTCTGAACCGCGCACTACGTTTGGGACGAACCCTTCGGCCTTTTAGTATCGGATAGTATCAACTTTGAGCCCAGACCGGGCGGCGGCTTCAGAGATGCGCATGACGAAAAACCTCCCACAGACCGGCAGATACCGGCCTTGAGTAGCTCCAGGTCAAGAAGAAATCCGAGAAAAAAGTCCCGGTCCAAAGCTGAACTTTAAACGGGCAATAGGACACTGCAGTCCGCAGTTGAGACCTTAGCTGGGTTCTCTCAATCCACCGCCGGATTGGTCCATTTTGATGGCGCGAATGGCTGCGAAAGCGCGCGTTCGACCAGTTCAAGGTGATCCTGTCCATAAAACGGATCACCATCGACAAGATATGTTGGTGATCCAAAAACGTTTTGCTCTCTTGCCCAGGCCGAATTTGCATGCAGCTTATTTTGAATCGAACCGGACGCGGCCAGTTCCAGCAAGCTTTCCGCATCATGCCCCAGGTTTGTTGCTATCCCTTTAAGCGTCGGGCGGGATGACAGGTCGGCATCGTCGCGCCAATGTGCTTCAAGTAGACTATGCGCCATGCTGTCTGCTTCCGGGCCCCTATCCCCAAGAGCGAGGATCATGCCAGAAGCCAGGCTGTAATCTGCATCATGATGGGTCGGTCGAAATTTTACCACAGGAACACCTCGGTACTCTGCCCACCGCTCGATCTCACGGCCAAAAAAGTAGTCCACATGCGCCTGTGTTCGCGCCGCAAATGGAAGACTTCCTTGTGCTTCAACTACAGGGGACAACAAAACAGGTTTATGGATCAGGGTGACGTGATGCCTAGAACAGATGTCACTCAATTTCCTAGAGCCCAGATACGCGAAGGCAGAGTGTGCCGAGTAGATGTATTCAATGACAGACATCTTTCTATCATGAGGGCTCTTCTGCGAGATTTCTAGAGCGCCACAGCCCATACCGGTCAATGACCTTCGGCAGCCGCTTCTGAGACACGCCCTTCGAACCTTCCGTTCACGGCGAGCGCGAAACCATCGGCTGACTGAAGTCACGCAATGCGAACAAAGAACAAATTCCGCTGTTGCACAAACGGTCGCTTCTAGAAAATTGATTGCGTCGAAACACTTGGCTCGTGACAGGACTACCTCGTTTGAGCTTTATCCGTGCAGCCCTATTGGACAGGCCCGGAAACGCGGTCCTGTCTCGGGGAACGTCCGAATTTGCGGGCATATTCTCGTGAGAATTGAGCCGGGCTTTCATAGCCGACCCCGTAAGCAATCTCTGAGATCTTTGAGCCGGTGGTTTGAAGCTCATTCCGGGCCTGAAGCAAGCGCAGGTCTTTCTGGTATTGCAGCGGCGAGGTTCCCGTGACGGCCTTGAACTGTTCAAAAAAGGCCGAGCTGCTCATACCCACGCGCCCGGCAAGCTCTCTGACGTCAAGGGGACTAGCCAGATCTGACCGGATTTCGTGCGTTGCCGCGAAAATTCGGCTGGACGTGTTTTCGTGCCACACCAGTTTTTGCAGCGTGCCGCCATGTTGCCCGATCAGCAGGCGGGCATGGATTTCCCGCGCGGTGATCGGCGCCAGCATGTGGCGCGTCTCTTCGGTTTCACACTGCTGAAAATACCGCAACAGGGCGCTCTTCATGTCATCATCGGTGTCGGCGAGGCAGATCGAAAATGGATCCGACACGCGATGGGTGGATGACTGCGGCAGGGACGCGGCAAGGGCGCGCAAGATATTCAGATCAAGAGGGAACACGAGCGCGACATAGGGGCGTTCTGGGCTGGCCTCGGTAATCCTTGAGACAACCGGCAGCGCGTTGCTGACGATCAGCGACTGCCCGGCCCGCACGGTCAGTGTTCTGGTACTGGTCCCAACCTCTTTGGCGCCTTGCAGGACCGCGCATAACAGCGGGCGGTAGACATTTGCGTCATGTTGCGTGGTCGACGGGTGGGTCAGAAAAACCGTCCCGCTTTCCTTATGTGTCAGCGCACCTTGCACGATGCCTGCTTGGTCAAGCAGTGCCCGAACATAGTCCAATAGAGTCCGAGGTCCCATGACTGCCTCCTGTCGTTGCCCGACCGTTAGCACAGAAGCAACCAACGCTATTACTGAAAATTCTCATTTCTGGAGGATTAAGCAAGAAAAGCGGAAAATACTGAAAGATACGTCGCCTTTAGATGGATATTGTGTGTTTATAAACTTGCGGAGCAACAACATGAAAACCATTCTGATCACCGGGGCCTCATCCGGCATTGGCGCGGCAACTGCCCGACACTTCCAAGCGAATGGTTGGAATGTCATTGCCACCATGCGCAACCCTGCGGACAGCGCGGATCTGGGGACTTTGGACAACGTGCATCTAACCCAACTGGATGTGACGGATTCAGACTCAATCGCATCAGCTGTGGGCGCTGGCATCGAACGGTTCGGGCAGATTGATGTGCTGCTGAACAATGCGGGTTACGGCGCTTACGGGGCGTTAGAGGCCTTTTCGATGGATCGCATCCGGCGTCAGTTTGACACCAACGTGCTTGGGTTGATGGAGGTGACCAAAGCGGTTCTGCCTCATTTCCGTCAGAACCGGTCGGGAACGGTCATAAATATCTCTTCCATCGGAGGACAGATCACCTTTCCACTTGGCGCGCTCTATCATGGTACCAAGTTCGCGGTAGAGGGGCTTTCTGAGGCGCTGCATTACGAATTGGAGCCGCTTGGCATTCGTGTCCGTATTGTCCAGCCGGGAATGATCCGGACCAACTTCGGCGGCAGCTCTTTCGATTTTGCGATGGATGAGAATCTGCCGGATTACGCGCCTATGGCCGAAGCCATGGGGCGTCTTTTTGGCAAGTTGGCCGCGACCCCTTCTGAACCGGAAACTGTCGCGCAGGTCATTTGGGATGCGGCCAACGAGACCGGAAACCGCCTACGTTTTCGCGCAGGGCCTGATGCCGAAGAATTGCTCGATGCGCGCAAACAACAGGATGACGAGACGTTCATCGGTGGCCTCAAGCAAAAAATGGCACCCTGAGGGGCGGCTTAGCCCTTCATAGAAAACGAGGATGATCGATGTACCGCAAAGCAATCGATAAAGGTGGTCTGGCCGTTGTAACCGGGGCCGCAAACGGTGTCGGCAAGGCCGCGGCCCAACGATTTATTCAAGACGGTCTGGGGGTTGTACTGGTCGATCTGGCTGGTGAGGCCTTGGACAGGGCCGAGGCGGACTTGCGCGATCAGGCCGGGGCGTCCGCAATTGTTCAGCCGGTTCCGACGGATGTTACTGACGCCAAAGCTGTGAATGCCTTGGCGGATCAAGTCTTTGCTCTTGGCGAGGTGGCTGTCCTGATGAACAACGCCGGTATCGCGGTGCCGTCCGGCAGTTGGGAAAACGCGGAAAACTGGCGAAAACTGTTAGAGGTCAATCTGTTTGGCGTCATGAACGGCGTACACGCTTTCCTGCCGCGTATGATCAAAGCAGAGCGCCCGGCTGCGGTGATCAACACCGGGTCAAAACAGGGCATCACCACACCGCCCGGAAACCCCGCCTATAACACTAGCAAAGCCGCCGTGAAGGTCATGACAGAAATGCTGGCGCATGATTTGCGACAGGCCGAAACGGATATTACCGCCCATCTGTTCGTGCCGGGATTTACCTATACGGGTATGATTGAAAAGTTCATGCCGGAAAAACCCGCAGCCGCTTGGACAAGCGAAGAGGCAGTTGACTATCTGCTGAAGCGCATGTCGGACGGGGATTTCTATATACTTTGCCCGGACAATGATGTCTCCGAAGAGCGCGACCGCAAACGGATTGAATGGGCCGTGGGCGATATTATCAATAATCGCCCGGCTCTTTCACGATGGCATCCCGACTATGCCGATGCCTTTGCGGCGCACGAGGCCTTGGAATAGTCGAACCAAACAAGAGACCGTCAAAAAGCACCGAGCGTGCTGATGGATGGAGGGAGAAAGACTGTTGTGCATCCAACAGGGCTCATTTGAAACTGATCGGACGAAACCGGGTGCTGTGCCCGAACCTTAACAATCGGACCTTCGTACGAAGCGCAGTATCAAATACTTTGGGCTGTCTAGCACAATCGGTGCAAAAGCAGCAGCTAGATTCGTGTCCTCAGATCGTATTCCGAGGACGTCTCGAAGCGGACCTTCATTTGTATGTGGTGATGCTGCGTTGCAGCCGGTTGAAATGGGTTTGGTCCACGATCGCACAATCCTCGGGCAATCAAATTCGAACACAGAGACAGTCGCGTGACAGCTGCTGACGGCGTTTTTGGCAATAGTCCACATGGCGTCTACGACGACCAGCAGCTTCTCAGCGTCGAAACTGAAATTCGGCCACGCTTACAGCAAACGCAAGACCTCCTCACTGATCCAAGGCTGACATTCACTGCAGCCTATCAATTTCCCTGATTGCGCGCTTCCAGCCGTTCCAGATTTACAACGGTGGAAAGCATCAGGCGATCGTGGCTCCAATCCTCGGTCTGACGCACGGATGCCGAACCGACGGCAAGCACAGTTGCCAGCGACAGGGTCAGCCCAAGGAAAACAGCAGGCAATTGTGCGGTTGCCTTTGGTCCTTCGGTCAGGGCAATCACGCGCTGGCGCAAGGCATGCTTTGCTTTTGGTCCGTTCACCAAAGCGACGTGAAGAATGCGCGGGCTTTGCAGCTTAACCGAGCGCGTACAGTAGTCCAGCAAACAGGCCGTATAGTCCGTTGTATCAATCCCTTTGCGCGAGACGACAGATTGATCGCAGGCCAATTCGCGAAGCCGATCAAACTGATGCTTCATTGCCAGATAAGCCGGGTTCCAGAAGAGTAGAGGGCGCAGAAGCTCGAAACCCAGTTCCCACTCCACGTCCAGTGCGCGGATATGCTGGAATTCATGCGCCAGTGCAAAGCGCAGGTCACGCGGCGTATTCAGCAAATGGCTTGGCAGCACCACATGACGACGGCGCAGGCCGCGCACTGCGAATGGCACGGTAATACGGTCCGACAAACGAATGTCCACCTTGGCGGACTGCCGCCACAGAAAGCTGGTCTTTACTGACTTACGAATTGCCAGAGCGTTGCGCACGACCCGGATTGCCAGGACCGCCGACACCACTGCAAGTGCCACCAACACGCAAGTTACAACCACGTAAGTTCCGGAAAGAACGTGATCCAACCAGCGTCCGCGTGTATTCAGAAGAGCTTCGAACTGCGCAGCCGGCATGGCAATGTCGCCGCGCAGATAGGCCGCCACGGCAATATCCCCAAGCGCGACAACGCGCCCCGGCCATATCAGACCGACAACAGCCGAGACACCCATGGCCAGAACCGGGCTCACAATAACACAGATGCACAGTGCTTTCAGGGAACGAAGCTGAGCGACAAAGCCATGGCGCAACGAAGTACGCGCCAAGGTCGCACGGGCCGCCAGCCAGATGAGCGCTGCCAATCCAAGCACAACATTGAACTCGAGAAACGCGTCGAGAACCGGTTTAACCGCTGTCATTTTGCAGTCTCCTCTCTACAAGTGCTCGAATTTCCTCCAGATCATCTTCTGTCAGTCCCGCATCGTCGACCAGCCTTGCGACCAGTGTCGCGGGGGTGTCGTCGAACAAGGTCCGGGAGAGATTTTGCAGCGATCGCGACTGGTACCTGTCCTTTTCCAGCAGCGGTCTGTAGATCAGTGACTTGCCATTCTTTTTACTTTCAACGAACCCTTTTTCGTCAAGGATACGCAGAATTGTCGCGCCTGATGTGTACGCCAGATTGCGTTCAGGTGGCAGGCGATCAAGGACATCCCGGACCGAACCCTGACCAAGCGCCCAAAGCTCGTTCATGAACTCCAGTTCCACTTCGGTCAGAAGGTTTGTTGTCTTTTTCTTTCGCATCGATCTTGGTGTCGTCATTTTTTAGTATGCCTGACAGACAAGCATCCTTTCGCTGTTTCGCAAAGCTTAAACTTTCCAGAAGACGAAGACGCCCCAGCCGATGGACAGGAAAAGAGGTGTCCAGACCGGCTGGCCCACCAGCCCGAGCCAGGCCAGGAAGATATAGGCCGATCCCAGCAGAGTGATGAACAACCGATCCCCCAGCGTGGTGGTCAGGCCAAGCACACCGCGCCGTTCAAGGCCGTCGCGGAACTTGAACCCTTCCAGCACGCCGATCAAGGCGATTGCCGAGAAGATACCCACGAATACCGCCAGCGTTGCCGGGGTCCACGCCATCCAGAAATCGGGCCACAGAGGGGCAGTCCACGAGAACCCCTTTTCCTCTTGTTGGCCGACACTGCCCCATCCGGCCTGTTGGGCAGAAACCATCGACGGCAACAAGGTAAGAGTGAGAAAAAGTTTACGCATATCGAACCTCACACACGTCCCATCGCGAAACCGCGCGCGATGTAGTTGCGGACAAACCAGATGACGATGGCACCGGGGATGATGGTCAGGGTGCCTGCTGCCGCCAGCAGGCCCAATTCGTACCCTGCGCTGGATGCGGTGCGGGTCATCACGGCAGCGATGGGTTTGGCCTCGACCGCGGTCAGGGTTTTGGCCAGTAGCATTTCGACCCACGAGAACATGAAGCAGAAGAAAGCCGCTACGCCCACGCCCGCTTTGATGTTGGGCAGGAAGATCGTCACGAAGAAGCGCGGGAAGGAATAGCCGTCGACATAGGCTGTCTCATCCAATTCTTTGGGGATGCCGCGCATGAAACCTTCCAGAATCCACACCGCCAACGGCACATTGAATAAGGTGTGCGCCAGCGCGACGGCCAGATGCGTGTCAAACAGCCCAATCGAGGAATAAAGCTGGAAGAACGGCAGCGCAAACACCGCAGCCGGGGCCATCCGGTTGGTCAACAGCCAGAAAAACAGCTGCTTGTCGCCCAGAAACCGATAGCGCGAGAACGCATAGGCCGCAGGCAGCGCCACACAGACCGACAGCACCGTGTTCAGTGTCACGTAGGTGATCGAATTGATATAGCCCCAATACCACGTCGGGTCCGTGAAGATGGTGATATAATTCTCCAGCGTAAAGGTCTGGGGAAACAGGGAAAAGCCCGACAGGATCTCGTTCGTGGTCTTGAAGGACATCGCCACCAGCCAGTAGATCGGCAACATCAGGAACGCGATATAGAGGATCGGGATGAGGGATCGCTTCTTCATTGCGCGTCATCCTTTGTCATCAGAGTGTAGAAGACCCAGCTGACCAGCAGCGTGATGGCGAAATAGATCAGGCTCATCGCGGCTGCAGGGCCAAGGTCGAACTGTCCCAGCGCGATCTTCACAAGGTCGATCGATAGCAAGGTGGTTGAGTTGCCGGGGCCGCCGCCGGTCAGAACGAAGGGCTCGGTATAGATGTTGAAACTGTCCATGAACCGCAGCAGAACGGCGATGGTCAGGACGGTCTTCATCTTGGGCAACTGGATGTAGCGGAAAACCGACCAAGGGCTGGCCCCGTCGATCTTGGCCGCTTGGTAGTAGGCATCCGGGATCGATACAAGACCCGCATAGCACAGCAGCACCACCAGCGAGGTCCAGTGCCAGACATCCATCACGACGATGGTTATCCACGCCGACAGCGGCTGTTGGGTCATGTCATAGTTGATGCCCAGAACGTCATTCAGGAAATATCCCATCAGGCCGATTTTCGGCAGGGTGAAGATGTTCCACATCGAGCCGACCACGTTCCAAGGGATCAGCATCGGCAAGGCCATCAGCACCAGGCAGACCGGCACCCAGAAGCCTTTTCTTGGCATCGACAAGGCGACGATGATGCCCAGCGGCACCTCAATCAGCAGGATCAGGAAGGTGAACAGGAATTGCCTACCGAGGGCTGCTTGGAACCGGTCCGAGCGCAGGATTTGTTCGAACCAGCCCAACCCCTCCCAGAAGAACTGGTTATTGCCAAAGGTTTCCTGCACCGAGTAGTTGACCACCGTCATCATCGGCACCAGCGCGTTGAAGGCGACCAGCGCCAGCACGGGCAGCACAAAGAACCAGGCTTTTTGGTTTTCGGTTCTCATTGCGCCCGCTCCTCGGTTGCGATCCAGCCGTCACGATAGACGCGGGATTGTTCTTGTTTGAATTGCAGGAAGACTTGTGATCCGGGTTCGGGCACGCTGTGTTCGGTCACGGCCTTCAGGGCGGTGTTGCCGACCATGGCGCTGACCACAAAGTGGCGGCCAATGTCCGAAACTTTGGTCACATGCGCCGGGATGCCGGTGTCGCCAAATCCCACATATTCGGGTCGGATGCCAAGATCGGTGCGACCCCCGTCGCCGTGGGTCGGGCCTTCCAGCATGACCTCATGTCCTTCGAACAGGGCGCGGTCGCCTTTGGCCTCGCAGGGCAGAACGTTCATGCCGGGCGAGCCGATGAAGTGGCCGACAAATGTGTGCTGAGGACGTTCAAAAAGTTCAACCGGCGTGCCGATCTGCACGACCTCGCCTTCCTGCATCACCACAACCTCATCGGCGAAGGTCAACGCCTCGGTCTGGTCATGGGTCACGTAGATCATCGTGGCTTTAACGCGCTGATGCAGCTCTTTCAGCTTGGACCGCAGTTTCCATTTCAAATGCGGATCGATCACGGTGAGAGGCTCATCGAACATCACTGCGTTCACGTCATCACGGACCAGACCGCGCCCCATCGAGATCTTCTGTTTGTTATCCGGGCTGAGGCCGCTGGCGCGGGTGTTCAGCATATCCGTAACGTCCAGCATCTCGGCGATCTCATCGACGCGGCGCTTGATCGTTGCCGGGTCAACGCCCCGGTTCTTCAGCGGAAAGGCCAAGTTTTCGCCCACGGTCATCGTGTCGTAGATCACCGGGAACTGAAAAACCTGAGCGATATTGCGTTGATCAGGTGGCAGAGCGGTCACGTCCTGACCGTCGAACAGAATCTGTCCTTCGGATGGAGTCAGCAGGCCTGAAATGATGTTCAACAACGTGGACTTGCCGCAGCCCGAGGGCCCAAGCAGCGCATAAGCACCGCCGTCGCGCCACGTCACGTCCACTTCTTTCAAGGCGTAATCCTGCGGACCTTTCGGCGTGGGGAAATAGCTGTGTCGCAGGTTTGAAAGCTTGATCTGTGCCATGTCAGGCCACCCTTTGGCCATCTTGGCCGAAATACCGGCAATGCGCCGGGTTCATGTAGAAACTGTGATCCTCGCCCACCTGATAGGGATGCACGCCAGCGGCCAGAGACACCCAGTCATCCGCCCCGTGCCGGAAATGGGCGCTGGAATCCGAGCCCGACAATTCGGTCACGATCACGCGTCCGGTCAGTTCCACGTCAGCATCGGAAGTGCGGAACGGTGTCACCCGGTGGGGGCGCACGGCGACCATGTAATCTCCGTCAGCCATGTTCGAGACGGTCCAGCCGCCGCCGCCCGCAAGCTGCGCCCGCGCGCCGGATACCGTGATGCGTGCCACATTGATCGGCGGGTCCGAGAACACCCGGGCGGCGGCGATGTTTTCCGGGTTGCGATAGATGTCTGCGGTGGGACCGAACTGCGTGACTTGGCCATCGTCCATCAACGCGGTGTACCCCCCCAGCAACAGCGCCTCTTCCGGCTCCGAGGTGGCGTAGACCACGACAGCACCGCGCCCGGCGAACAGATCGGGCAGCTGCTCACGCAATTCCTCGCGCAGCTTGTAGTCGAGGTTCGCCAGCGGCTCATCCAGAAACACCGCACGGCTTTCCTTGGCAATTGCGCGGGCCAGTGCAGTGCGTTGCTGTTGCCCGCCCGACAACTCATGCGGGCGGCGGTTTAGCATCGGGCGCAATTGCAGCAGGTCGGCAGCCTCTTCAACGCGGCCTTCGATCTCGGACTGTGCCATGCCTGCCACGCGCAGGGGCGAGGCGATGTTGTCGAAAACACTCATATGCGGGTAGTTGACGAAGAATTGGTGCACCAGACTGATCTGCCGTTTCTGCGTGTTCAGCCGCGTGACGTCCTGCCCATCCATGAAGACCTTGCCCGAGGCGATCGGGTCCAGCCCGGCCATCATCTTGATCAAAGAGGTCTTGCCCGATCCCGTTGCGCCCAGCAGCACGTTGAAATGGCCGGTCTGCAGCGTCAGGTTGGTGGGCTTGATATGGATGACATTGCCAACCCGTTTGGTGGCATCTTGAAGTTCGATCATGTCCGTGGATTCCGGTCCTTCAGTGCCGCGCACTGGTCGTGGGGTGGGGATGCCGCGCACGGCACCCCCGGTTGCTAGGGCTTACTGAGACTGCCAGCGCTTGACCAGTTCGTCATAGTTGACAGTCTGGCCTTGCGGCTTTTCGTTCTCAAGCTTGGCCTTGGGCGAGCCCGGCTTTTCCAGCCAGAAGGCGGCATCCTGCGGCTCATTCAGGCGCGGGCCACAGCCGCCATAGACGTTGGCGGCCTCGTCCGCGGCCTGCATCCGGGCCATGGTGATGTCCATCTCTTCTGCCAGACGGTCCATCGCCTCTTGCGGGGTGAACGCGCCCGAGTTCACGTCACCGATCTGCTGCCACCAGATCTGGGCCAGCTTCGGATAGTCAGGCACGTTGATGCCGGTCGGCGACCATGCCACGCGGTCAGGCGAGCGATAGAACTCGACCAGACCACCCAGCTTGGGTGCGCGTTCGGTGAACGACTCGTGGTTGACCGAGCTGTCGCGGATGAAGGTCAGACCCACATGGGACTTCTTCACGTCAACAGTCTTGGACGTCACGAACTGAGCATAGAGCCAAGCCGCCTGAGCACGATCCGCAGGGGTCGATTTCAGGAAGGTCCACGACCCCACGTCCTGATACCCAACCTTCTGGCCTTCTTCCCAGTAGGGGCCATGCGGGCTGGGCGCCATCCGCCACAGCGGCGTGCCTTCGTCATCCACGGTGTTGTTGCCTTCGGACTTCGGCTTCACCATGTCGGCAGTAAAGGCAGTGTACCAGAAGATCTGCTGGGCCACGTTGCCTTGGCTGAGTGCCGGCAGCGATTGGTAGAAGTCATAAGACGCCGCACCCGGAGGCGCATAAGCCCGCAGCCACTCATCCCACTTGCGAATCGCATAAACCGCAGCCGGGCCGTTTGCAGCACCCCCGCGCGAGACGGATGCCCCAACCGGGTTACAGGTGCCCGCTTCCATGCGGATGCCCCATTCGTCGACCGGAACACCGTTTGGCTCACCTACGTCACCGGCACCTGCCATCGACAGCCACGCATCGGTCATACGCCAGCCCAGGTCAGGCGCACGTTTGCCGTAGTCCATATGGCCATAGATCGTAACGCCATCGACTTCTTTCACGTCGTTGGTAAAGAACTCGGCGATGTCCTCGTAGGCTGACCAGTTGACCGGTACACCAAGGTCATAGCCGTATTTCTCTTTGAATGCGGCCTTGTTGTCCTCATCATCGAACCAGTCCTTGCGGAACCAATAGAGGTTCGCGAACTGCTGGTCGGGCAGCTGATACAGTTTGCCGTCCGGGCCGGTGGTGAACTGAATGCCCATGAAGTCATCCAGATCCAGCGTCGGCGAAGTCGTCGCCGCCCAGTCGCCTTCCATCATGTCGGTCAACGGATAGGCCAGTTGCAGGCGCGAATGCGTGCCGATCAGATCGCTGTCATTGACATAACCGTCATACAGGTTCCGGCCAGTCTGTAGCTGGGTCTGAACGGCCTGAACCACTTCGCCCTCGCCGAGGATCTGGTGGTTGACCTTGATTCCGGTGATTTCCTCGAACGCCTTGGTCAGAACCTCGGATTCGTAGGAGTGCGTCGGAATGCCCTCGGACAGGACGTTGATTTCCATGCCCGAGTAAGGTTGAGCGGCCTCGATGAACCACTTCATCTCGGACAGCTGTTCATCCTTCGTCAGTGTCGATGGCTGGAACTCGTCGTCGATCCAACGTTGTGCTGCGGCTTCGTCGGCCCAAGCAAAACCATGGCCCGCAATAACGGCAGCTGCCGCCACTGCGGATAGTAGATGTCTGCGCATCTGTCTCCTCCCAAAGATTATGTGATCCGGTGCAGACCGGATGACGATTAGCATCGGCGATTTTTCGCACCTCTGTCAAACTAAAATTTTAGTAATAGAGAGGCACCTCTTTAAACATATGATAAAAATCACTTTTTTTGAATCTGAAGTTGTTAGCAATTGAAGCATTTTCCGATCAGCTATTGCCCGTAAATGTCGAAACCACCGCAAGAAGGTGCTGTCAGATGAATTCTGAACCAGTCTCAGTTTGCCACGGAAACCGTGAACCTAACCGGAACAAAGTTGACGCCACTCAGCGAGAGCGGCGGTACGTGTCAGTTTGAAGATGCCTCGGCTGGCTAGCGATCTTTCCTGATTGAAGTGATTGTTGACAGAGGTATGGACGGAGGCGAATTTCTGCAAACTTCGCATGCGCCTGAAACGCTGCATCGCGCGTTCGCGTCGTCGAAACGGAAGGTGCCAATTCTCAACGCAGTTGCTGAGCCACCTGCCGGTTTTCTGTTTTTTGACGGCACCAATTCTAGGTTTTTTTCAACATTCGACGAATATCTTTGTGCCGTAGATATGGGCCTAATCAGACACACGTTATACCAGCAGCATTCGATTCTAGACTCGTGGCTGAAAAGCGCCCCAAGTTTGATCGTTCAGTACTTCGATTCGGAAGGGTTACATTCCTTTTGGCGACGCTTTCCGTTCCCAAAATATCATTGCCAAGTATACCGGTAATTTTAACTGCGACAAATGCGAGACCCTTTGGGATCAAACACTTGATCAATGAACATTTGGCTGGATTTCGGTCATACGACTGATAACTTGCCCACGCATCGGTTTTTAGCTGCAACATCTCTGTACAGAAAGTCTATTGGAGCGCGCTATTGGTCATTCCGTTTCACGTTCGGGAAATGCTGCAACGCATAAAAAGGCGATTTGACGCCGATCAGATACCTCAGCAGATGGCGCCCAGCGACGCCGAGTATTCGACATTGCGCCCCTCTCGCAAGCCGACCAAAGAGATGGTTGAACGCTTTTGGGGTAAGTTGAAACCTACGGCCAACGCAGAGGATCAAGACCAGATTGCAGATCCGGCGACCATTGAAGACGCCGAAATCTACGGGGCCAATATCGAGAATTTCATCGGGACGGTTAAGCTGCCTGTCGGGGTTATTGGCCCCCTGCGCCTGAACGGGATGAACGCAAACGGCGATTTCCATGTCCCTCTCGCCACGACCGAGGCAGCGCTGGTCGCATCTTATGCCCGGGGCGCTTACGCCACCACCCGGTCGGGCGGTGTCAGCACTGCCGTTTTGTACGAAGGTGTACTGCGTACACCGGCCTTTGTATTTGAAAGCCTGCTAAAGGCCGGGCAATTCGTGGATTGGGTGGTGACAAATGTCGACATGCTCCAGTCTGCGGCCGAAGCGACGACCCGTCATGGCAAGCTTGTATCACTGGAGCCGTTCATCGACACCAACGTCGTTTTCCTGATTTGCCGATATACCACAGGGGATGCGGCGGGTCAGAACATGGTGACCATCGCCACCGACGCTTTGTGCCACGCCATCGCGGATAGCTGCCCTGTCGCGATTGAAAACTGGTATGTCGAAGGTAATTTCTCGGGCGACAAAAAGGCCTCGGCTTTGGGTTTGATGACGGGGCGCGGGCGCAAGGTCAGCGCTTCGGTCACGCTTCCAACTGAGATTGTCGAGAAGACGCTGGGAACCACGGTTGAGGCGATGCTGGACTATGGCCGTGTCGCCAATCTGGGGGCGCATTTGTCGGGCCAATTCGGCGCGCAGGCGCACTATGCCAACGGGCTGGCGGCGTTCTATATCGCAACCGGACAGGACGCGGCCTGCGTTGCCGAAAGCGCAATGGGCGTCACGCGCATGGAACCAAGGGGCAACGATCTGTTCTGCTCGGTGACGCTTCCCAACATCCTTGTTGGATCAGTCGGCGGCGGAACCAGTTTACCAAGCCAGACAGCGGCACTGAATATACTTGGCCTCAGGGGCAGCGGGTGTGCCACGGCTTTGGCCGAGGTGGCCGCAGCCACATGCCTGTGCGGTGAAATCTCCATCGTCGCTGCGATCGCTGCGGGCCATTTTACCCGCGCGCATGAAAGTCTGGCACGCCACAGATGAGCATTCAGAACCGATTCTGGATTTACCAGTCCGAGCGATTTCCGCTGAAGAAAACCGTCCCTCTGCTGCTTGTGTTTTCCTCGGCCAGCATCTGCGTGTCTGCCCGACTGGCCGAACGCCCCCTGCCCGAGTGGCCCGCCTTTGCCGCCGGTTTTGTGCTCGCCATGGCGTTGTTCTTCCAGATGCGGGTCTGCGATGAGTTCAAAGACGCCGAGGATGACCGGCGGTACCGGCCGGACAGGCCGATCCCACGCGGATTGGTCTCATCAGGCGAAGTCTTGAGCCTGGGATTGCTAACCATCCCGCTTGCCCTCGCGGCGGCCTGGTTCTGGCACCCTCCCGTTTTGTGGCTGTTGGGGGCGGTCTGGATATGGCTCGCGGCAATGACGGTTGAATTCGGTGTCCCGGCCTGGCTGAAGGCCCGGCCGGTCCTGTATCTGCTAAGCCATATGGCCATCATGCCATTGATAGATCTTTTGCTGACCGGTCTTGAATGGTTTCCGGCAGGCGGGGCGGCACCCTCGCTGTGGCTGTTTCTGGCGTTGTCCTTCGTGAATGGCTGCGTCCTTGAGATCGGGCGCAAACTGTGGGCACCCGAAAACGAGATTGCCGGGGTCGACACCTATTCCACGCTATGGGGTCCGCGTCTGGCGGGACGAATCTGGGTCGGCTGCGTCCTACTGTCCTACGCGCTTCTTGTCGGCACGGGCAGCGCCACCGGAGTTGGCTGGCCAAGCGCCCTGATCGGCACATTGGCGCTGGTGCCCTGCGGGGCTGCCGCATTGCGCTACAGTCAGGCACCAACCGTGAAAGCCCAAAACAGGATGGACACAGTTTCCGGCCAGTGGGTGTTCTTCTGCTATGCCACGGCTGGTTTCCTGCCCTTCCTGATCGGAGGCGTTGCATGACTTTCATCATCGCCCAATCGGATGCCAACGATGTCTCGGTTGTCGGAGGTAAAGCAGCGGCCCTGTCGCATCTGACACAACACGGATTTTCCCCGCCCGCGTTCTTTGTCATCAACAACAACGCGTTTCGCATGGGGCAATCAGGACCCATCGCGCAAAAGGGCCTGAAATCGGCTGTAACCGCCGCGCTTGAAACACTCGGGCCCGGGCTATACGCAGTGCGCAGCTCTGGCCGGTCCGAAGATGGCCTGGACCACAGCCATGCGGGACAGTTCGAGTCGGTTCTGAACGTTTCGGGCAAAAATGTGATCGCGGCGGCCAAGCAGGTTTGGCAATCCGGTTTCTCAACGACGGTCGAAACCTATCGCGCGGTCAAATCCGGCGGCAAGGCCGAGACCCCTGCTATCATCGTACAGCGCATGGTCGATGCAAAGGCGGCCGGTGTCGCCTTTTCCGCCGATCCGGTCAGTGGTCGGCGCGATGTGGTCGTGATCTCGGCAATTGATGGGCTTGCAGAACAGCTTGTGTCAGGTGAAGCGGACGGAGAAGACTGGGTCATCGGTGCGGATGGCGCACCGGAAAGCGCGCCAGACACCCCCGCACATTTGACCGTGCCTGAGGTGCAATCCATCGCAGCCCTTGCCCGAAAGGCCGAAACGCTGTTCGGCCCTCCTCAGGACATCGAATGGGCCATTGATGCGCAGGGGCTTCATATTCTGCAAGCTCGCCCGATCACCACAACCCTGCGTTCTGCGCCGCTCGAAGATCAGACGCTGACCATTTTCGACAATTCCAATATCGTCGAAAGCTATCCGGGTATTGTCAGCCCGCTGACCTATTCCTTTGCCCTGCATGTGTATTCTCAGGTGTATCGCGCTTTCGTCAGGCTGTTGGGCGTGTCCCGGCACACAGTTGCCAAGAACCCAACTGTGTTTGACAATTTGCTCGGGCGGGTGGACGGGCGCGCCTATTACAATCTGATCCACTGGTATCGCGCGCTGGCGCTATTGCCCGGGTTTTCGCTAAACCGCGACTACATGGAAACGATGATGGGCGTTTCTGAACCGATGCCGCGTGAGGTCACGGACGCTCTTGCTCCGCCCCCAACCATCGGCTGGCGCAAGGTCGTGGAATACGCGAAATTGGCCAAGGTTGCGGGCGGCCTGATCTGGCAGGCCATCCTTTTGCCGCAGACCCGGCGCGGCTTCTACCGCAGGCTGAATGATATTTTGCAGACGGGGCTGGATGTGGATGCCTCGAATGCGACCGAACTGGCCGCAGAGTATCGTCGCATTGAAAGCACCCTGCTGGATCGGTGGGATGCCCCGCTGATCAACGATTTCCTGTGCATGATTGCATTTGGTGGCTCGCGCAACCTGCTGCAGAAGTGGCTGGGCGAGGACGGGTTGACCCTGCACAATGACCTCATGATCGGGCAAGGCGATATCGTTTCAGCGGAACCCGCGCAACGCATTGCCCGGATGGGAGAGCTGGTCCGGCAGGCAGGTCTTGCCGAGCCGCTAAAGGCCAGTGCGCATCTGTCGGTTTTGTCCGGACACCCCCAGATCGAAGAAGAGGTTGAAGCCTATCTTGAGAAGTTCGGCGACCGGTGTACTGAGGAACTCAAACTGGAAAGTGTTCCACTGAGCGACGACCCGACCAGCCTTCTGTTGGCGATTGCAGCCAGCGCCGAACGTCCCCCGTCCGCGTGTCAGGAAGGTGCTGAGCCGGACTGGAAGGCGTTGTTTCCGTCAAACCCTCTCAAACGGCATTTGGCCAAATGGATTTTGGGCTGGACCAAGGCGCGAGTGCGCGACCGGGAAAACCTGCGCTTTGAACGCACACGTATCTTCGGCTATGCGCGTCGAGTGTTTTTTGGCATCGGCCGGGAATTCGCCGCCCGTGATCTGCTTTCCTCACCTAAGGACATATTCTTCCTAACAACACATGAAGTTCTCGGAGCGGTCGAAGGCTACAGCCTGTCACCAGACCTGAAAGGCATCGCGGCGCAGCGCAAACACGAGGATGACGCCTCCTCTCGACGCCCCGACCCGCCGGAACGTATCGAAATCCGTGGCCCCGCCATCGCGCCGGTCTGGTCCGAAGACGTGGAAACAGAGGTAGACACTGCACGCGTGAAACACGGCACGGGCTGTTCTGCGGGGCAGACCAAAGCGCGCGCGCGAGTGATCCGCGACCCACGCACCGAAGCCCTGAACCCCGGAGACATTCTGGTCGCCCGCCACACCGACCCGGGCTGGATCGCCGTATTCTCGAACGCGTCAGCCATCGTTGTCGAACGAGGGTCGCTGTTGTCACATTCGGCCATCGTCGCGCGCGAGTTAGGCATCCCTTGCGTGGTCGGCCTGAAAGGCGCCACGAACTGGATCGAAGATGGCGAGGTGATCCGTGTAGACGGCGCAAGTGGCACTGTGGAGCGGTGCGATGGATAGCAGCGAGATCGAGACAAAAGCGGATTTCGACCATATCCGCTATGCCCAACTTTGGGAGGACGCAGATGTCCTCACCTCTGCCTTGGGTGAGTGTGCGGGCAAGACCTTGGCGTCCATCTGCTCGGCCGGGGACAATGCGCTGGCGATGCTGACACTCGATCCTTCGCGCATTGTAGTTCTGGACTTGTCACCATCTCAGATCGCCTGCCTCAAGCTTCGGGTCGCGGCCTATCAGGTTCTGACTCATTCCGAATTCATTGAACTCACAGGTTCGCGCGCAAGTACGCGACGGGGTGCCCTGCTGAACCGGGTTTTGGAGGCCACTGATGTCGAAACGCGCGCCTTCTGGAAGGCGCTGACCTCGGAGGTTGAAAGATACGGCATCGGCGGCGTCGGCAAGTTCGAGCGCTATTTTCGTATCTTTCGAACCTGGCTGTTGCCGCTCGTCCATTCTCGCCGGACCATTGACGCAGTGTTCACCCCCCGCTCGCCGACAGAGCGCCAGACCTTTTTTGACACGCGGTTCAACACGGTGCGATGGCGGCTTTTGCTAAACCTCTTCTTCTCGCGTTTCGTCATGGGACGCATGGGTCGGGACAGTGCGTTCTTCGACCATGTCGAGGGCAGCCCCGCCCAACATGTCGCCCGCCGTATCCATCACGCGGGGGTCACCACTGATCCCTCGCAAAACCCCTATTTGCACTGGATTCTCAAAGGCAATCACGGCGACGCACTGCCGATGGCCTGGCGCCCCGAACACTATGAGACGATCCGATCCCGGTTGGATCGTCTGGACATCCGCCTCGGATCACTGGAGACTTTTGTATCGACCGGTGAGAAAGCCAACGGTTTCAACCTGTCCGACATCTTTGAGTACATGTCCCCCGAGACCTTCCCTCAGGTCTACGGCTCTGTCCTGACTGCTGCTGAACCAAACGCCCGGTTAGTCTATTGGAACATGATGGCACCCCGGCGGGTTCCGCCAGAATACAGTGATCAGGTAAAAACCCTGACCGACATCGAAACGCAGCAGAAAGCCCGCGACATGGCGTTTTTCTATTCGGATTTCGTTGTCGAAAAGGTGCAGCCATGACTGTTATTGGGCAGATCCTGCTGGCGGCGGGGTCCGTGCTGGCTTTGATCGGAGTAATGATGGTCACACGCCATCTGGCCAAAACGGCGGGGTTGAGTGCCGAAGTACAGCGCAAACTAATGCATGTCAGCACCGGCCTCTTTGCTTTGCTTTTACCTTGGCTCTTTCCCGATCGCTGGCCGGTTTACATGCTGATTGCAGCCACGATCCTGGTGATGCTGGTGCTCCGCCTGCCCCGATTCTCTTCAGGTCTGGGCGCCACCCTGCATGGAGTGGAGCGTACGTCCTACGGTGACTTTCTGCTCGCTCTGTCGGTTGGGCTGTGCTTCCTGCTGGCTGGAGAAAACACACTGTTCTACATCCTGCCAATCGCCGTTCTGACACTTGCGGATGCCGCCGCTGCGCTGGCCGGGACCACCTATGGAACCAAACGCTACGTGGTGGAAGACGGCGACAAGAGCTTGGAAGGCTCAGTCGTGTTTTTTGTCGTAACGCTGTTGGTTGCGATCATCTGCTTCTTGTTCATGTCGAGCCTCCCACCGTCCAACATCATGATGTTATGCCTTATGGTGGCGGCCTTTGGCACATTGGTTGAAGCGCAAAGTTGGCGGGGGTTTGACAACCTGTTCCTGCCGCTCGGCCTGTTGATATTCCTGAACGGCCATTATTACAGCTCTTTGGCAGAGCTCGCTTTGTTGGCCGCAATGTTCTTCGCCGCCCTTGCCAGTTTCGGCGTGGTGGGAACCAAGCTGGGCCTGACCAAACATGCGACACGAGTGTATGTCGTTGCAGTTTTTCTACTGCTGGCTGCGGCAAAATTGCAGAACACGATACTGCCGATCATGGTCCTTGCCGCACACGGGTGGGCGCGCACCGCTTCTCCCTGTGACAGTAAGTATCCCGATCTGGATATCATAGCCGCCTTGGGGCTTTTGGGATTCGGTTGGCTTGCGGCTGGAAATGCAACGGGATGGGATGCAATTTCCTTCTTTGGATTAAGTACGATGGGGCTGGCCATGGGGCATATTGCAGTTGCGCTGCGTTCCAACCCTATCGCGATACCGCTTGCTGCGGCTGTTCTGTTTCTCATTCGGAATTGGGCAGTTTCCCAGAATTCTGAACAGTCAAACTGGGCCGAGCCGTTGACGGCTCTAGCCCTGTTCTCATTGTTTTGTACAGTCACAGTGCCGCTGGCCCGGCCACTCTGGTTCGAAAAAGACAGAGTGTTCAGGCTGACGCTGTTGGCCCTTGGCCCGCCCTTGCTTTACTACGTTTGGATCGTTGCCGGATTGCTTGGTGCGGGGTTCTTTGCCGGAGTCGCTTCATGACAAAAGAGACCATCAAAACAGCGGATGCAAAGCTGACCGTCTATCTTAACGGCCCAGAGTGGGAGGGCGTGCCCGCCGCAACCTTCGGCGATTTTTCATGCAAAACGCCCGAAGCCGGCGCTGAAATCCTGCGCAAAGGGATAGAGAGGGTGCAAGACGCGGGCCTCGATCGCATCATTGGTCCAATGTCGGGCGATACCTGGCACAGCTACCGGTTCGTCTCGGACAGCGACGGGTCCGCTCCGTTCCTGATGGAGCCCAGCAACAAACCGCATGAGCCCGAGGTGTTCCGGTCGGCGGGGTTTGCGGAGATCAGCCGGTACTTCTCGGCCCGGGTGCCGCTGCAGGCCGCCGACGGGTCGGCACCCCCGGAAACCGACGGGTTCGTGGTGGAAGAATGGGACGGAACAGACCCCGAGGCTCTGTTCCGTCAGGTCTTCGAACTTTCGACCCGGGCATTCTCAAACAACGCATTCTACAAGCCGATTTCTGAGACAGATTTTCTGGCCATGTATATGCCGTTTGTGCCGATGATGAAGCGCGACCTGATCCTGTTTGCGCGCCGCCGCGACGGGACACTGACGGGGTTTCTGTTCGGCATTCCCAACTATGCCGAAGGCCCCAATCCGAATTCTGCCATCCTGAAGACCTATGCCAGTCTCGAACCTGGTGTGGGGCGGCATTTGGCCTACAGGTTTCACAAGTCGGCATTCAGCATGGGATACGAAACCGCCATCCACGCACTGATCCATGATGACAACACTTCTGCCGACCGCAGCGCCGCCGAAGGCGCGAAGATCTTCCGGCGCTATAGCCTGCTTGGGCAGAAGCTGAATGGCTGATCTGCTGTCCCATTTCGCCGCTGCGGTTGAGCGGGCTCCGAACCGAACAGCCATCGTGGATGGCAAGGGGCGCCAGATCAGCTTTCAAGGCCTTCAGTCGCGCGTTCAGCACTTGGCCGGTCGATGGCAGGACAAGGGTATAAAGCCGGGGGATCGAGTGCTGATGGCCATGCCTGTCAACGCGGACCTCTATGCCAGTCTGGCCGCCCTGTGGTCCCTTGGCGCCACCGTTGTCTTGCCGGAACCGGCTATGGGACTGCCTGGTCTGCGCCACGCCGCCCGGACCACAAAACCAAAAGCTTTCTGTGCGGCCGGCGCATATTCGTTACTGAAGTTTCTGCTTCCCAGCCTTTGGACCCTCCCCCTACTGACGCCCGGCGAAGGCCACAGCACCCCAACGGTACACAAGGTGCAACCGGATGATATCGCCCTTATCTCCTTTACCTCCGGCACGACCGGTCAGCCCAAAGCCATCCCACGCTCGCACGCGTTTCTGATGGCTCAACACAATGCCATCGCGCCCCTCCTCGACAGTGGTAAGACCGAGCGCGATCTGGTCGCCTTTCCGGTGTTCACCCTGATCAATCTGGCGGCCGGGCGCACAAGTGTTTTACCGAATTGGAGACTCAGCAAGCTGAACCGTCTGTCGCCCGCGCAGTTGGAAAATTGGCTGCAGACGCAACAGATCACTCGGGCCCTGATCCCGCCATCGCTATGTGAAAGACTGGTTCGATCCGACGACACCGGGCCGCTGCACACGGTCTTCACGGGCGGCGGTCCGGTGTTCCCAAACCTTGTCGAAGCTTTGTGTAGCCAGCACCAGCTTTCCGTCATATGCGTCTACGGATCGACCGAAGCTGAACCGATTGCCCATCTCAATGCCAAGGAAATCTCGGTGGAGGATCACCGCGACATGGATGCCGGAAGGGGTCTTCTCGTGGGTTATCCAGTGCCCGGCATCATTCTCCGCATTCGTGACAACGAGATTCAAGTCGCCGGCGCACATGTCAATGAAGGGTATTTGGATCCAACTCACTCAAAGAAAAACAAAATCAAGGAAGGTGCAGTGGTATGGCACCGGACTGGTGACGCTGGTACTTTGGATGAGAACGGACGTTTATGGCTGTGGGGGCGGGTCGGGTCCGAAATTGAAGTCGCTTCAGGCCTGCTCTTCCCCTTTGCTATCGAAGTCGCAGCACGGCAATGGCCAGGCGTAGATCACTGCGCGTTTGTCAATTCGAAAGCAGGCCCCACACTTTGCGTCCAAGGATCCCCGGATCACCATGAGGATTGGTGTAAATCTGCGCTTGGTTTTGGCGTTCCAAATGTGATTTCGGTAAATAGTATTCCTATGGACAAGCGTCATGACTCCAAAGTCGATCGCGCGAAACTTAAACGTATCTTAGAGACTTAACGCAATACGGCTCAAAAGCCGCCGTGCTGCCCAAGCTTAGCGAGCCCATCGCTACGAGCGGTAGAAAGAGGACTGAGAATAGCAACGAGTACCTCAACTAAGTGTATACCATCAGGTGCTGTCAGACGAATTCGAACCGGTCTCAGTTTGCCGCGGAAACCGTGAACCTAACCGGAACAAAGTTGACGCCACTCAGCAAGAGCGGCGGTGCCTGTCATTTTGAAGATGCCTCGACTGGTGAGGGATCTTTCCTGATTGAAGTGATTGTAGACAGAGAAATGGACGGAAGCGAATTTCTGTAAACTTCGCATGCGCCTGAAACGCTGCATCGCGCGTTCGCGTCGTCGGAAAGGAAGGTGCGGATTCTCGGCGCGGTTGTTGAGCCACCTTCCCTTCTTTTGTTTTTCGAGCGCGCCAATTTCTCTGAGCGCAGCCTTGTAGGAAGCGAAGCGATCCGTGACGACGTTTTCCGCTTTACCGTGTCGCTTGATCAATTTCTTGAGGAATTTCAGTGCTGCAGCTTTGTTTCGGCGTTTGGTAACAACGGCTTCCAGCACCTCGCCCTCGTGATCAACAGCTCGCCAAAGATAATGCCGCTTGCCATTTACCTTCACGAAAACCTCGTCCACGTGCCACTTCCATTTGGAGAACGCGCGCAGCTGCTGAACACGCTTTCGTCTGATCTCAGCAGCACACATCGGGCCAAACCTGTTCCACCAATACCGGACAGTTTCGGGGCTCACGTCGATGCCTTGCTAGTGCAAAAGATCTTCGACATTCCGAAACGACAGAGGGAACCGGACGTACAGCATCACCGCCAGGCGGATGATCTCGGGACTAGTTTTAAAGTATTTGAAAGAGGCAGGTCTGGTTATGGGCAAAAACTGCGCAACCGCCCTGCCCCGCTCAAGCAAAGTTCTTCTGACCAGGCCGCTCCGAGATTAGAAACGCAATCCAATTGCTATGCTGTTTCAAACAAAGCACCGGAAAGCGCATGTTCCGAAAGGGCTCCTGGCGCACCAATCGCTACGAGCCTAGTTTCAGGTTTTCGGTCGCCCCAGGCTCCATCTCTCGCGATGTCCATGCGTTTTCCGACGACCTGTACAAGGATGCGATGATCTGGATCGTCCTTGCTGAAGACAAAACCCTTGAGACGATAGACGTTTCCCGGAAGCTTCCTGATTGCAGTGCGAAGAGAAGACAGGCTTATCGGTCGTTCAGCTTTCATCATAGTCGTTGAAAAGCTGTCCGAATGATCAGAGTGATGGCAACCACAGCCAGGCCCATGTTCATGAAGATCTGGTATTTCTGTTTCCAGTTGCTCGGCGGCAAAGCGACCAACCGAAAGTAGGATGTCCAACGGGACGTCCGCCTTGACCGCTTCAACCAAACGATACCGACGAAAGCGACTGCCAAGCCAATCGTGCACTTTCCGAACCGTTTCCTTGTCGACAAGGTCAACCTTGTTCAGAATAACCATGTCGGAAAACGCGATCTGCCGAAGCTTCAGTTCCATTTGTTCCGGCGCGGCAAACAATTGTTCCGCATCGACCAGACACATAAGGCTGTCCAGGCGGATCATGTCCCGGAACTTGTGATCCGTGAAAGTCATCGCGATTGACGACGGGTCTGACACGCCACTAGCTTCAAGGACGATGTATTGTGGTTTCTCAGGCCGGGCGAGAACGGCTTCGACCGTTTCGATCAGGTCATCGCGGATCGAGCAGCAAACACAACCATTCGCCAGACTCATCACATCATCTTCAAGGCCGACTACAAGATCAGCATCGACATTGATGGATCCAAAATCGTTGACCAGAACTGCCACCCGCAATCCGTGATTCCCCGTCAGGATGCGGTTCAAAAGCGTTGTCTTACCGGCCCCAAGAAAGCCGGTAAGGATCGTGACAGGGATCGCGGACTTAGAACCGAATTCGATCATGCTATCACTCCGACTTCTTCTTGCGGTTCGGGATGACGTCATCAACTTTAATGACGAAATCGCTGGGCCATTCGGGATCGGGAGCCCGGAATACATCAACGGGGTAGTATTCCTTGGGATCAATCTCCATGTCGCGGTATTTCTGGTCTTGCTGTTCTGCGCGTGATGACCGCGGTGCTGGCGGCTTGATTTCATCCGGCAACGTAATCCGGCCCTCGGCTTCCATCTTGCCCAATTCGCGGAACGGTGCGACGGAACCGGATTTTCCTGGTAGTGTCGCCTTGCGATACCAGATTGCATCCTTGGTGACGTTGACGACGGCGACATCCAATCCCCAGGCGAACAACCCGTCGTAATGGGCGCGAATACCCGCCAGCATCTCGGCATCGATATCCTCGTCTTGCGTGTAGTGGGTCACCATTGCCAGCCGCGGGCGCGCCTCTGCCATCATCTTACCAACAGCGTAGTGAGAAGTATGGTGCGTATCGATTGTGTAGTTGAACAGCTCTTGCGGCAGACCGTATTTGTAGGTCATGAGCTGACCGATATCCTGACCGGACATTTCTGTCACAAACACGTCGACGCCTTTACCGTATTCAAGACTCAGTTCATCTGGACGGCCATCGCCAGTCCAAACAAAGCTCAGGCCATTCCAATCCAGCCTATACCCGACAGCACCGTCCTTGGCGTGGCTACGCGGCCATGACCGAACAGTCACACCATCTTCGTCATAAACGATGCCGCCTTCCTGACGGAAATCGAATTCGTTGACTTCGATCTCATAACCGTCCCCGATTGGGAACACATCGAAAGCTTCAAGATGCCATTTGAGCATCTGTTGCATCCCTTTGACCATTCCCGCCGTTCCAAGCTCGGGCGTCCGACCAGACGGGCCGTGAATGCGCAGCGGTGTGTATCCTCCGGACCAGGCCCGGAACGGGTAGATGTAAGGGATGTCGGCATAGTGATCGACGTGCAGGTGGGTAATGAAGATATCATTGATCAACTGACCGGGGACCTGCATTCCGATGATATTGCGGACGCAGCCTGACCCGAAATCAAAGAAGAATCGTTTTCCGTTGCCCAACTCGACCATAATGCAGGTGCCCGCCTGATCTTCACGAGGAGGAAACGGGGTGGAACCACAGAATGAAATCCGCATTTCATCGGGCCCGAGTTCCTCGGAAAGCGGGAAGTAGTTGGCGTTCGAACCTGTCATGTACTTTGTGGGCCGAAAATACTCCGGCAGCGTGATGCCGCCCGCAGGCCTGCCGCCGTATGGGTTCTTGAGACTTTCGCCCAGCGGTCCATCGCCCTGGTGCGCCTGCGCTTCGCCTGAACCGTAACTTACCGCCCCCGTTGCAACCGCTCCTGCTGCCAACCCCTGCATAACGTGACGCCGGGACGGGTTTTCGATCTCATCAGACTTCTGAATCTGTTCGTTCTTTCGATCTTTGCCGTTGTCTTCGTTTGCCATGGCCATACCCTCAATTGGAAATGCTGCGGGGACTACGCCTCACCATCCGGCGAAGCTCGTTCACGAGTTCAGATCTGATTTGGGTCCATTCCGCGCGCTCTGAGGCTGTGACGGATCCGTCATCCAACAGCTCAGACACCTTCTTCAGGTCTTCGATGACCTCGCTGAGTGAGGCATCCAGTTTGATACGCCCTGAAAGCGCGTCTGAAAGCTCTGGAATCTCTTCGCTCAGGTCTGCCGTCACTGGATAAATCCCGGTTCCCACTATCTATTCTCAAATCAAGATGAGTGCGGTTGACGGAAAAGGCCAAGTGAGTCACCGTGAGTTGGGGGTGAGTTTGCGTTGACAAAAGCAAAGGAAATACCAATAGATCAACACGTTGGGCAACCGTCACCTGAACTTGTTAGGGAAGCCCTCAAGCGAGTTGTATCGAGCGGTGAGTTTCAAGCTTCGCCCCGTCTCCAGCAGTTTCTTACATACGTAGTCGAGGAGGCTATCGCGGGTCGAAGCGCTCAGATTCGCGGAAAGGCCATCGCAGTCGAGGTCTATGGGCGGCGCATCGATGGCACTGGTGGGCAAAACCTTGTGCGCGTAGAAGCCAGGCGACTGCGGCGTTTGCTACGTGAGTTCTACGAAGATCACTGGGACGGCACAGGTGTTCGCATTTTCATTGATCCCGGCGGGTACAAACCGCGATTTTCGCACCAACCTGCCCTTGAAGACCGCGCATCAGGTGTTTGGAGCAGCGATGGGTCCGGTAGACAGAGGCGTTCTTTGCAACTGATCTCAGCTGGACTGGGTTTCCTTGCAGTTGTCGCTGGGCTTGGCATCTGGATGAGCCCGGAAGACAGGACGGTTTTGCCAACGACTCAATCCATCGAACAAGCTGAGCGTGCGGCACTTGGTGAGCAATCTTTGACCAGGCTTCAAGCGGTTAACCTTGCGGATCAGGCCCGCGGCATGTTTTTCCCAGTCTTTGATGTAAAACGTCAGCAAATTGCACTGGGAATGTTCCAGCATGCGATGGAACTCGACCCGGCATTGTCTGACGGCTATGCCGGGTCAGCGCAAGTCCTGGCGATTCTGGCTGTACTGTCGCCAGATGAAGTGCAAAGGGATGATCTGTTCAGCCAAGCCTCCGAGATGTCTGGAAAAGCGCTTGAATTGTCCCCTACTGATGCATGGGCAAACGGCGCAAATGCTTGGGTGTTGGCTACCAAAGACCAGCCAAACGAGGCACTGAAGTACGCAAGAATGTCAGTCGAACTGGCGCCGAAGAATGGCCATATTCTCGACCTTGCAGGCATTACCGCCATCTTGGCCAACGCCCCGGAACTTGCTGCCGAGGTCAGCAATCCGGAGAGACCCAGATCAGGATCCGGCCGGTTTGGTGCAAGAAACATCTGGGGCGTATCGCAACTAATGCTCGGGAACTACGAAAATGTTGTTGAAGCCTTTCAAGGCGCACCAGCTGCGGGAGCGCCTATCAGCGCTCCTTCGCTTTTGTTCCAAGCCGTTGCGCACGATCAGATGGGAAATTCAGAACAAGCACAACAGCTCGTTGTTGAAATGCGCAAAACGTGGCCGGAGTTTCCATCGGAGTTTCTCGCCTACAGGATTTTCCCAAACGACAGCACAACGGGGAATTTGATACTGGAAACACTCAGCAAATTTTGACAAACAGCTGATAAAAACGGCAACGCTTTGGGACTAGAAGCGAACCTTTTAACTAGCTATGGAGGTTAACTTGCAAAACAAACCCTAGTCCTCGCGCCTTGATTGGCCGATGTCAGCCTCTTGCGGACCTTCACCCCATGGTCTCCCTGCTCCGGTGCGGCCCGTTGAACCTGCCGTTCGCTGCATGCGCAAAATCAAAGGCTGCCTAAACTTACGAAATGCGGGCAGAGCGCCATTCCGCCGCGACTGCGCCAATGGCTGCTTTCGGCCCAGAGCTGCCGTTCACCGGTAGTCTTCGTCGCTGCGGTGCGGACCGCCAGACCGGACTTTCGCTGCGCTGCCGAAATCCTGACCCATTAGAATTCACGCATCGCGGGACTTTGCTGCCGTTGGTCAATAGCATTCAAAAAGCTGCTCTCGGCACCTAAGCGGAACTTCGGCAATTCTACCGAGCCTAAGAAAACGACCGACGTTTGAGCCAGAAATGTTTCAGTTACAGGTCTCCCTTTGCCCCCCGTCATCTTGCCCCCCGTCATCGACGATGGCCCAGCCCCGCCTGAGCGGCAAAAGACGCTGGACAACGAGGTAACAGCCCACACGCTGGACTTCATCGACCGCGCAGTCGATGGCGATATGCCTTTCTTTGTCTGGATGGCACCGGCGCGGGCGCATGTCTGGACCCATCTGAGCCCGGAATACGAAGCCATACTGGGCGAAGGGCGCGGTTTGCAGGATGTCGTGATGAAAGAACTGGACGACAACGTGGGCAAAGTCATGGCCCGGCTTGACGAACTGGGCGTCTCGGACAACACGATTGTCGTCTTTACATCTGACAACGGCCCCGAAACCATGACCTGGCCCGATGGCGGAACAACCCCGTTCCATGGCGAGAAAGGCACAACCTGGGAAGGTGGCTTCCGCGTCCCCGCCATCATTCGCTGGCCGGGAAAAGTCCCGGCCGGAACCGTGAGTAACGGTATTTTTGCCGGTCTTGACTGGATGCCCACCCTTGTTGCCGCCGGAGGACTCGAGGATCTGACCGGATCATTGCTGGAGGGTTACGAGGGCTATCAGGTGCATTTGGATGGGTACAACCAACTGCCTTTCCTGACTGGCGAGGGCGAGAGCAACCGGGATGAGATCATCTAATACGAAGGCCCCGACCTGCAAGCTATCCGCCATGGGGACTGGAAAGCACATTTCACGATCCAAACCGAAGGGTGGGCTGGCCCCAAGGAGGAACTGAACGTCCCCCTCCTGTTCAATCTACGTCGCGATCCCTACGAAAAAGCGGCCGAAGAGTCGGGTATGTATACACGGTGGATGGGCAACAAGATGTGGGCATTTGGTCCTGCTGCCAAGATCGTCCAAAACCACCTGTCTACGTTCAAAAACTATCCTCCACGGGGTTCGGACGTAACCAACCAAAGCTATGTTGAAGAACAGATTTCGACCGAAGGCGGGGTGGCACAATAGAAATCAACTCACGGGAGGCACCAATCCTTGCCTACCGATCCTTACAAGTGCTTGCGGGACTCACCTGCTGACGAAGATCCGCTTATGCACCATATTGTTATTTGGGCCCACCGCAGCATCGGGCAAAGTGGGCTCTTCAGTCTTATTCGCCGTTAACCAAGCCAAACCATCCGTGGACCAATGGCCAGGTTGAGCGCATGAACCGCACGATCAAGGACGCAACCGTCAAACGATACCACTATGAGAGCCACGATCAGCTTCGCACACATCTGGCCGACTTCCGTGATGCGTACAACTTCGCTCGTCGCCTCAAGACGCTCTCTGGTCTCACGCCCTACGAATACATCTGCAAAATCTGGACATCAGAACCAAATCGATTCATCCTAAGTCCCATCCACCAGATGCCGGGACTGAACACCTAACCCTTTGGTTGCCAACCGGCTTGTTCCATAGCTTCTCCGAGGTCTTCCCCATATTCCGGTTCTACGAACAATCTTTGAAATAGCAGATCCACGCGACTCTCGGGCCAATCGCGCGAGAGCTTACCCACGAGGGCCTGTGCCTCACTTTCATTGCCCAGCATTTGATGAGCTGCCATCAGATAAGCAACGGACACAGGGCCGACGGGGCCGCCTTTTTCGGTCACCTTCTCAAAGGCCGCTATAGCGCCTTCGAAATCCTTCAGATGGAATTTCGCCGCGCCCATCGCGTTCTGAAACACATAACCTCGATCAAGATCTATTTTTGATAGCGCCTCTTCGCTGATCGCCACAACTTGTTCAAACGAACACGAATAGAGCAGGATTAGCGACACGAACTCCAACACATGGACGTCGTTTGGTGCCAAACGCCGTGCCCTGTTCGCAAGCTCGATAGCTTCTGGCCAATTTCCTTTCGCAAATTCAACCCAGGCTTTTGCGGATTGGCTCCAACCCGTTTCTGGCGCCAGCTCAATTGCTCTGTCGGCTTCTCCGTCAGCGTAGCGTAGCATACCCTCGGTCTGATCGGCGTTCGGTGTCACCAGCGCTATCATCGCGGCAACCTGCGCAGCCCCTGCATGACCTCCGAAATAGCTGTCGTCGTTGTCAATTGCCCCTTTGAATATTGTCAGGGCTCCGTTCAGACGTGCGGGCTCCAACGCTGGAAAGATTAAGTCGCGGCCCGAGTGGGCTAGGTTCACGGCCTGAAGTCGCATGGGGGATGCATCAAATATGGCGTTGCGCTCATCTAGGCTTAGGCCATCAACCGACAAGTTGGCCGGAGTTTCACGCTTTATCGATATCAATGTGATGGCCGCAGCGCCGCAAAGGAGAACGAAAACTCCTGCAATCCCAATGACCGGGCTAGGCCAGCCGCGCGGCTTGGTTTTTGGTTCAGGCTGCTCGGGCGACTTGAATGATATCTCCGGCGCATAACCTCCCTTTGGCAGATCGAATACAGTGCTTTCGTCGCGCCCATCTTTGGCATAGTATTCATCCAGCTTGCGACGTAGACGACCAGCGTCCACCCGCACCACGTTTTCACGACGTTCCATCTCGGACAAAGTTCCGCCGTAGACATCCATGGCGATGGTTTTTGCGCGGATCTCATCGGCCCTGCCGTCGAGCGTTTCCTCAACCACATAGACAAGAAAGTCCTGCAATCGCTGTGAACCCGCGAAAGTCGAAGACTTGACAAGCCGCCGAAGGGCAGCCCGCACATCCTTGGCGGCGGGATCGCCGCCCTCATTCAAAAGGGGTGATGTGCTTTTGGATAATTCCATATTTTCCGCAAGTTACGTCGATGATTATACCGTATTATGCCCCGGTAAACCTTTTGTGAGAAGTGAATTCGATGAACAATTCGGGGAATCTGTTGATCCATCGAACGAGCTATCGAATTTGGAAGGCTACAATCTTGATACCCTGTTTCCTGAGCATCAAGCCGCGATTGCGGACCTACGACGGGCGGACACGGTATTCGATGAGATCTGCCGGGACTATCAACTTCTCAGCGACGAGTATCTCACCATGAACTCTGCTCCGGGAAGCCAATCATACCAGTTCGCCTGCGACATTCGCGAAACCCTTGATGGTCTTCGGGATGAAATCGCCCATTCGTTGCGACGCGCAGGAAAGATGTAGTTCAAAAAATGGGGAAGGGATGCCAATGAGATCAGTTTTGAAAACCGCCTCGGCCATGGCGCTGATGGCAGGCGCGAGCTATGCTCAGGACGCGGCTATCATTCATGATGGAGAATTCGAGTTTCTCCGCGCGCAGTTTGGCGAGCAATGGGACGCTCAGGATACGGAAATCGAAGCGAAGCTTACAGAGATCCGTGATGCCAATGGCGGCAAGCCACCCAATATCCTCTATATCCTGATCGACGACGTGAGCTTCGGTCAGATGGGCAACCGCACGATGAACTACGTCACAGGTTTCGATACGCCCAACATCAACGACTTTGCCACGGAAGGCTTGTCTTTGATGAGAATGTACACTGAGCCGTCCTGCACACCGACACGAACAGCGATGCTCACCGGTCGTCATCCCGTGCGCGCGGGTGTCGAAGAGGTCAAGGTTGCGCTGGTTGGCGAAGGTCTTGCGTCTGAGGAGGTCACGATTGCCGAAATCCTGAAGGAAGAAGGGTACAACACTGCACATGTAGGCAAATGGCATCAGGGCGATATTGAACAATCCTACCCTCATAATCAGGGGTTTGATTGGGCCGCCTTTCCCTTGCATCAGCAGGTTCAGCTCAGTCTCATGACACGGGATGCGATGGTTGCCAACAACATGCTTGGATACCATGCGTCGGGCCAATCCAACCAATTTCAGCTGGACCAGCGGTTCAAACCTTACGGTCTGGTAACCGGCGTTGAAGGTGAGGCGGGTGGACTTGCCCGCGAAGTCGACATGGCGCCGGGCGAGGAATGGACGCAGGCAAAATACGAAGAAATGAACCTGCGCTATCAGCGTCAAGCATTGGAACAGCTAGAGCACCTGGCCTCGCAGGAGGACCCGTTCTTCATGCAATACTGGCCGCTTTATCCACTGAACTTTGCCTACCCCGATGAGGCCGTTTCCCGTAATGGTGGCTTCCATGCCGACAAGTTGCAGGTTCTGGACGGCTGGATCGGTGAAGTTCTGGCCAAGCTTGATGAAACTGGCAAGGCAGACAGCACCGTCGTCATGATCATGGCTGACAATGGCTTGATGTATCACTACGAGGGGACATCTGGCCTGAACCAGCTGATTTATCGCGGAGGCAAGACCCAGCACCTGGAAGGCGGCGTGCGTACGGATGCCTTTATCCGGTGGCCCGGAGTAATTGAGCCCGGAAGCGCGGCAGGCGATATCGTGCATGTCTCGGATCTGTTCACCACCTTTGCCCGGATTGCAGGCGCGACTGACCGTATTCCGCGCGACCGTGTGATTGACGGTATTGACCAGACTGCGCTGCTGCTTGAGGGCGAAGGCAATTCGCGCCGCGACTATGTCTATGTTTACGAAGGGCCCGTGCTACGCTCGGTGGTCAAGCAAGAGTTTAAGATGCATCTGCCAGCCCCCGGTCAGCCTGGCGCGGCGGCTCCAGTGTTCAATGTCTATCGCGATCCACGTGAAGAACATCCCCTTGTCGGGTATTCACTGTGGTCCGGAGCTTCCTTCCAGGACATGGTCAAACGCCATCAGAAAACCATTGCCAATCACCCGCATCTGCCACTTGGAAAAGGTGTTCCCTATGAAGGGATCGACAACCTTCGCCCTGAAAGCGAATTGACCCGGGAAGTGTTTTCCAGCTGGCAATGACGAAACTGAGACGGCGATGGAAACGCCGCCGTCTCGCCAATCGCACGAAGTCTCATTGGGTGCTCGATGGCTCGACATTTTATCCTACATTCAATCCTGGCATCCGCGTTGCTGATGGCGGGTAGTGCTGCCCGAGCAGGCGAAAACGCCTCAAACCCATTGGCTGCGGTCAACAATACGGACATTCGCTACCAATACTTTGATCTAGAAGGCGGGGTAGACCGTCAGGATGCGTTCATCGATGGCGCATATATGCTGCGCCCTGATCTGAAGCTAAAGTACGAACTCCACTACAATTCGACAAACGCGACTGGCCAGCGGTTCAACGGGTTTGAAAAAACCAGCTTCAAACTGATCTATTTTCCGTCGCAGAAGCCTTTGAATAATACCTGGACCGTCAAATCCGCGCTCGGGCTGGAATGGATCCTGGACTTTGGCGACCCCGATGAAGGCATCGGTACCGGGTCCGATCAGATCGCCCCGTTTGGCGGTTTCGCCTTTGCAAACACTAACACCGGGCTGACGTTGATCCCTCTGGTTCAACATTTCGCGTCCTACAATGGCCCGACCGATGTCAGCCAAACCGCTATGCGCCTGATTGCGCTTCAACCGTTTGGCGATGGGTATTGGGCCAAAGCGGATATCAAAGCGCCCTATGATTGGGAAAACGATGCCTGGCCCGCGACCGCTGAGCTTCAGATTGGCAAAAATCTCAGCCCCGGTATCGCCCTCTATGCAGATGTGCTGATCGGGATTGGTGCTGATCGACCCTATGACCAAGGAGCCGGGATCGGTCTCAGATTCAATTACTAGGTCTTTTAACTAGAGGAAACCGCCATGCCCCACCTCTCATCTCTCAGCGCCATGGCGCTTGCGACAAGCCTTCTAACGCTGCCTTTGGTTGCATCTGCTCAATCGCTGCCTGCGCCGGATCAGGACGAAACCGGCTGGCGTCATGGTGTTGCGTTCTATCTGTTCACACCCTTGCGAACCACAGGCACATCCACCGTGGCCGGACAATCCGCCGACCTGGATCTGGACCTTGGCGACGTACTGGATGTGCTCGATTTCGCGGCGGCAGGTCGATATGAAGCATGGCGAGGGGATTTTGGCATAATTTTCGATGCCAATTACGTCGGTATAGAACAAGATACAACTTTGCCCGGCCCTCTGGGTGCCGGAGTTAACGTCGATGTTCGTCAAAAATGGTTTGGTCTTCTGGCGGCTTATCGGGTCGCAGATGCTGTATATGGTGCGAAAAACTTGCGTTATGCAGTCGATATCCAAGGCGGCCTCAGATACAATTCCATCCGTCAGGAAATCGACATAACCACTCCAGGTCCGGGAAATCCATCTGTATTAGGCGGTGATCAGGATTGGATAGAACCTGTCCTTGGCGTGCGCGGAATGTGGCGGCTGAGCCCCAAATGGACTGGGATTGCTTCTCTGGAACTTGGCGGGTTTGGAGCTGGCGGAAACGACTTGCAGATCGGTGCGAATGTAGGATTTGATTACCAACCTTGGGAGAAAACGGCACTTACGTTTGGTTATCGCTATTTCAGCGTCGACTACAGCGACACCTTGACTTCCGGCGGCTTTGCTTACGACGTCGATCAGCATGGCCCGTACTTTGGCCTAAAGTACTTCTTCTAGTTGGAAGACACGAAATCGAACTGCCCAAAAAGGCATTTCGATTTGAATGTGATGCTTGGACAACTAAACCGAGACAGACCCAACTCTGGTGCGATCGTGCCCGTCGGTAAAAAGGGGCTCAGTGCTGCCGTTCTCCGCAGCAATCATAATTGGCCGGTCGCAGCCCTATACGGACATTCGTCACAAGGCTTTGCAGTTCCGGCTTCGTACCATAGGCCGTCAGAGATTGATGGGAGGTGTCGTCACACTGGTTAGCGTCGCCGTTGCAAGCAGGATCAGGACAACAGCAAACATCTCCATTGAAATCGACCGTCGGAGAACAATTGTCGCGCCACGCTGCTCAGCCCTGAGAGCCGGAACAAGTCTCAGCTTATTCAATGCCGCTATGCCAAGTAGGGCCGAAACGATCACGACCTTGACCAAAAGTACCAATCCATAGGCCGTTCCGAACAAGGCGGCCACTGAGCCCGAAAGCAGCCATGCGAGCGCTGCGCCCGCAACAATCAGGAGGGCAACTCCATAAGCGGCGACATTGCCAAAGTGGTGAAGTAGATCGGCCCCAGTTGGAGTGAGCGCCGCTTTGCGCAAAGGCAGGAGAGCACCAACCCAAAACGCAGCAGCCAGTAGATGCAGAACCAGCAAGATTGCGAGAGCCGCCCTAGGCTGTCCGAGCGAGTGTCCCACCTGGGCAAAAGAAACCGCAACGGCAAGGCTGCCCGCCAAAGCGATCCACTGCCCGACGCGGGGAAGCAGGATTGCCAATATCGCAAGTTCACCCATTCCTCGCCAAATCGCGGCGGTGCCAAGCGGACTATCCCAAACAAAACCAAGCATCATTGGGTCCGTCGCGCCCTCAAAGCCCATTCCGGATATCCGCGCAGCTCTGATGCCGAAACGTAGAGCAAGCACGGCAAGACCTACAATCGCTGCACCGAACGCGAGGTGCCTTGCAAGGCGCAAAACAGACGCTTCGGCGCGCGTGGCAAAGAGGACGGTGAACAGGACGCTACCCATCGCCAGCAGCGCCGAGCCGTAGCCAAGTGCCTTCGCCAAAATGGCCAAGACAACAACACCGTCAATGGGTGCCAGACCGATCACTCAGCGACCGTGAAAGAGAAGCTGCCCTGCATCGGGTGACCGTCTGACGCCATGCCTCTCCAGTCGAAGCGATAGCTTCCGGGTGCAAGCTCCTCCAAAGGCATAGCCCGGAACTCCATAGCGGGGTCCATACCCGTTTCGCGTTGAATTTCGACGTCGCCATCGGGGGAGGTCAGCGTGACCGAGATGATACGCATCGGATCATCGAACCGCATGGAAAGCTCCGGCACGTCCGTGACAGTCGCGCCGTCAGCCGGTGTCGTTTCTTCGGACTTTGAATGCGCAGCCGCAAGCATTGGCGCCATTGCTACGGTCAAACCGAAAAGAGTTTGTTTGATCATCTGAGTTTTCCTCTATTCGGATTGGGCATTCAGTGCGTCGTGGTACTCACGAAGGTCATCGGGCCAGGTTGACTTGATAAAGGATAGCACCGCTATGATTTCGTCATCGCTCAACACACCTTCATAGACCGGCATACCGGTTGGGGGCGCATTTTCCATCAGTCCGGCCAGGCCAAATTTAGTCAGGGTGAAAAGCGTTTCATCATCGTGGTGCCACGTATGCCCTGTGGCGTCATGCGGCGGTGCTGGTAGCAAACCATCCTCGCCGCGTATCTGCCAGTTTGGCTGTCCTTCAAGGTTCTCACCGTGGCAGGCAGCACATTGGCCCGCGTATATTTCTTGGCCAGAGGCAACCAGTTTGGCGTTATCCGGTGTCAATAGACCGACCGCTTCGGAGGACTGGGCCAGAACGAAAGCTACGGCGAAACCGGTGAGCGCAAGCCCACCGGTGACCAAGAGTGTTGTGCGCCCTAGCATCAGGTATCGAACGGCTGCGCGGTGCCCGCGCGGTAGTATACCGTACCGGCCCCAGCCTCTCCTCCAAATGCAATGACGTCGTAACGGGCGGACGGATCGTCGCCCATACCAGGTGAGCCCATTGGCATGCCAGGAACAGCAAGCCCCATGATGCCAGGCCGATCCCTCAACACAGCTTCCAGTGCTTCGAACGGCACATGGCCTTCAAAGACATAGCCATCGGCTTCAATGGTATGACAGGATGCGAGATTCAGCGGGATACCCCGCGCTGACTTCTGTGCTTCGGGGTCCGTCAGTTCCTCAACGGTGACGGCGTAGCCACGTGCGCGAGCCAAGTCGGCCCATGCGTGACAACATCCGCAACCTGGTGAGCTTAGCACATGCATTGGGGTGCCTGCTCGGACGGGAAGAGCGGTCGCGATGAGAGCAGTTGCAGACAGTGTGGTGAAGTGACGACGTGTGATCATGTCTGTCGGTCCTTTGATGTGAAATTTGAACGGATTGCGGGCGGGCGCCCGTTGCCGTTCAGGCTTTCGGAGGACCGGTGGGGACGCCCATTGCGAGGCCCGAAAAATCGGAATCAGCTTGCGTCACACCACACTCTGAGATCGCCACTGGAGCAATCGGCGAAATCCCCGCCGTGGCGACAAGATCACCAAAACAGGATGCTGAACTCATGCCGCTGGTGGTGTCGCAACAATCCGCAACAGCTTTCTCGGCATTAGCCAACGGCTCGTCGTCCGCTATTTGAGCATGATGACCAGAATGATCCGATCCATGGGTCAAGCCATGTTTCACGGACGCTGCGGATGCGCCAGAGAATGCAACAACAAGAAGTATCGACAGGACCAGGCGAAACATACCAAATATCTACTGGGGGTATGTAGTTTTGACAAGTTACGAGGATGTGTCGAAGCAAACGATCCTAGTTGCATCCATTGAAGTTGCGCCACATCTCTGGATCCGGCCCGTCTAGAGCGGTGGTACATGAATCACCTGAAATTCCGGTAAATCTGAATTTTGACTGACCTGCGCATTGGTCAGCAACGGAAAGGTCAGCAGGTGGGCATTTAGCCCAGAGTGATGCCGGTGATGAAGGTGTACGAGCTTTCAACCAGATCGATGACGACATCCAACTCTTCGGGTGTCGTCGGTGTATAGATCATGACAAAGCCGCTCCACCCAGGACGTTGATTGGCCCACGGGTGCGCTACGGCCCAACCCGCCTCAACTGCCCGTCGCGCCATTGCGGGGTCTAGCGAAGCGTGCAAGCTGCCATCAGGATGCATGTGCGCAAACTCAAACCCACCAACGATAGAGTTCGGTTGAGACAACAACATGTCGGGATCAAGCTGAAAACCAATTGCGCCAGGAAGCGATATGCGTGTCGGGCCAAGTGTGACCCCTGGGAATTGCGCAACACGCTTCAGCAATAGCTGGGCCAAATCGGCATCAATTTCGACACCAATCTGAGTATGGGGTACGCCGCTTGTCGTTTCGGGACGGGGTGAGGTGCGCTCCGGCAAGGAGCGTTCTTGCGCGAATGCCAGCGGGCACGTCAGTGCCACCGCTGTCGCGGCAGCCGCCAGTAGTCTCAGGAACACAATCATTTTGTTGTCAGCCAGTCAAAAGTTAAGAATGAGCGCTCGGCGCAGTATCAGCTCCCCTGCACACATCATTCAGCCTTTAACGCTTCGATATTGATCAAGAGCTCTATTTCGTCGCTCACCGCTGGTGCAAAGGCCCCAAGTCCGAATTCAGACCGCACGATAGTCGCCGTGGCTGCTAGCCCCATGGTCGGCGTGCCCTCCTTTTCGCCAAACGGGTATGGCGCCGACTTGTTAAGCGTTGTTTCCAGAACAACAGGTTTGGTGACGCCATTCATGGTCAGATCGCCAGAAATATTCGCGGTATTGTCACCGGTCACTTCAATGCTGGTCGAGGCGAATGTGACCATGTCACTGTCACTCGCACTGAAAAAGTCATCGGACATGAAGTGTTGCAAACGGGCGTCCCAGCCCGTGATCATGGATTTCACAGGCATAGACACTGTGACAGATGACCCAGACGGATCATCTTCGTCGAACTCAATCTCACCGCTAAAACCTGAGAACATTCCAAACGTTTCTGAGAACCCGATGTGGTTGTAGCTGAACAATACCTGGCTGTGCCCGGGGTCCAGCTCGTACGTACCACTCTCGGACAATGCGGTTGTCGCGCCCACCGATAAGAGTACCGCTAGCGGGGTTGCTGCCACTTTGAACATTGATACGCTCCCATTTTGACAAGACGTGTTCGCGGAATTGAGTATTGAGCTTTAGTTTTTGGCTGGCCATACTTTTAGAACAAAATGTTCTACTGTGCAACACAATGTTCTATAGGAGGGGCGATTGAAAGAAGATCCTAGGCTGATCGCCACACGGCAGGCCGCGCTTGATGCAGCGCAAAGAACACTGATGGATGCGGGCGTGTTGCACGTAACTCATAGCGCGGTTTCAAAGGCAACGGGCATTTCGCGGAGCACACTTTACAGGCACTGGCCAGATGCGCGCAGTCTGCGTGATGCAGCATTCAGGCGCGTCGCAACACCGCCGAACATACCGCCCAAAACCGATGGCCCGCTGCGATCTGACCTGCGCTGGTTGCTCAGAGTATTGATGGGAGCCTTGAATGACACACCATGGGGTCAAATCGCGCCTCAGGTGGTCGCTGCTGCGTCCACCGATGCAGAAGCGCGGTTGGTGATCACTGAATTCATGAAAGACAGGTTCGCAAGCGTTGAAGCAGTATTTGCAGCCGCAATCGGCCGCGGTGAGATCACCGCCGACGTTCCGGTTGACCAACTCATAGAACTAGCAGTCGCTGCACCTTATTTTCGCAAGCTCATACGTCACGAGGCCCTAGACGAAGATTGGTTGGATCGACATGTCGATCTGCTTTGCAGTGTCGCGGAAACCAATTCGGGGCAGTGACCATCGCCTGACTTTGCAATCAAAGCGACCAGCAACAGGCGCGAGATTTCGGCAGAACAGCAAATTGTGATCAAATGCGTGTCCAGCCCGTTCCTAATAGCGGTTGCCCCAAAAGGTCTAGGCAAACGTTTGCTATGATCGTTCGTCGAGGTTTGCAAAGTCAGCTTTCTGTGCGTTGCTGTCATTGGAGCAGCATGAGGCATCCTATGATATTCTATCGTGTCAACGTCGGGTTGTCGTTGTGGGCGGGCATGGCGGATCGGAGGATCAACCATGGAAACCCCAAACTTATCTGCCATCCGCGTACTTCGCCCAGCCTGGAACAAAGGGCGTATTGTAGGTCAAAAGCGCCCGCTGAAACCTAAACATGTCTGGGCGATACGAGTGCGCCTCGAACTTGCCGAAAACCATCGCGATCTTGCGCTCTTCACCATGGCAATCGACAGCCAGCTCCGCGGCTGCGATCTGGTAAAGATGAAGGTCGCCGATGTCATGTCATCGGGTCAGATCAAGGAACGGGCTTCGGTCCTACAAAGCAAGACGCAGAAACCCGTGCGCTTTGAGATATCCGAAGGCACACGTGCCTCTGTTGAGAAGTGGATGGAAGATAAGCTGATGGTCGGTTCAGAGTACCTCTGGCCAGGTCGGTTTCATGAGCGCTTGCACATCTCGACCCGGCAATATGCGCGGATCGTCCGGGACTGGGTTACATCGATCGGTCTCGAGGCGAGCGCCTATGGCACCCATTCAATGAGGAGAACCAAGGTCACTCAGATCTACAAGAAGACCGGAAACCTACGCGCTGTTCAGCTTCTGCTTGGCCATACTAAGATGGACAGTACAGTCCGGTATCTCGGCGTCGAACTCGAGGATGCCTTAGCAATCGCCGAAGCGATAGAGATCTAAGGCCAACGGGTCGCCCTCGCGGGCGGCCCAAAGCCGACCTCCACCACCTGGTCGAGATGCTGCGGCGCGGCTCGTTGAACCGGCCATTCGTTGCAAACGCAATATCTCGAAGTCTGCGAAATCTCAGGATGCGGGCGCCACCGACATTGGCCGCTTGCGCCGGAGGGCCGCAAACAGCCGAAACCGGACATTCGTAACAAGACTTTGCAATTTCCGAGATCAGGACAAAGCGGTCGATGACGAGAAGCCTAGAGTTTTCAAATTCCAGTATCGAAAATCGAAGGGCGCACGGCATCCTCTTACCTTCGAACAATAAAGTTTTGGCGATGAACAATGTACACTGCTCAAATTGAATTCAAAAAACGCTCTATTTCCACTAGGGCTTTAGGCCAGGCAGGATCATACTCTGGCATCGTATTGTTTGCTGTCTCAAGGCCAATAAAGCGCGCATTCTTGATGCCGGAGGCGAATATCCTACCTTGTTCAACACTGTGCATCCTGTCTCGATTAGCGTGCATAACCAGAGCCGGACAGGTGATCCGCAGAAGTAGATCGGTTACGTCGACCCCTGCGACCAGTGGTCCTATCTTGAGCCAATCCTGATGGTCCATTGCCACTTTCATAAATTCTGCATAAGTGCGCTGGTCATGCGGACTTGCGGTTGGAGCAAATGATTGGGCCATCAAGTCTCTTGCAGAAGGGTATTCATCGTTCCAGCCTTCAAGACTCATATCCATCATTGCTTGTCCAAGCGCGGCAATTCCGGGCTGTGAACGCACCGCGAGTCCTTGTGCGAATCCACCGAGTAGAACCAACCCCGAAACACGGTCAGGATTATGTGCGGCAAAAGCCGCCGCAATGGTTGCCCCAAAAGAAATCCCAAACAATGGAACTTTTTCGATCCCGGCTGCGTCCAGTACGGCCTCAACATCTTCGACGATTCGATTCAAAGACACATCCTGCACGCCCCGCTGGGACAAGCCATTGTTTCTACCATCAAACCGATAAAGGCAGTGATTTTCAGAAAGCAGCGGCAACCACCCGGCGATGGTGTTCATCGTCCAATCGTATTCCAGATGCCTGAGCCAGTTTGGTGTGACCAGTAACTTTCTACCGCTTCCACTGGATGTCCAGGCAAGCGTTGTACCGTCTTTTGATTTTGCAAAGCGGACGTCTTGAGAGTTAGCCAGCAGCTTGTTCTTTGCGCGTCTTTTGTCACCATCTAAATCAATAGAGTAGGCTTCCACTGGATTTGGAATTCCCTTCAACCGTATCGAGCTTTCTGGTCGCAAAGCAACCGCCAGCGAAGTTCCCGCAACTTCAGCAGCTGTCTTGCTGACGAGACAACTTCCAATATGCGCGCTGGACTGAAGGCGCGACGCAACATTCACGGCCTCTCCGAACAAGTCTGTGCCATTCGGCATTACGTCGCCAACGTGGAGACCTCCTCGAAGTGTTACGTCTTCATCTCTCATCTGATTGAAAATCTGGCTGGCAGCATTAATTGCGTCTTTGGCTGCAACAAACTCAACCAAAGCACCATCTCCCATCAGCTTGAATATTCGTCCTTTGTTTTCATGGACCAACGGTCTGATCACATCGTCCAAAATGCGTTGTAGAGTGTTCAGCGTGGTCTCAGCATCCACTGACATGCGCTTGGTATAATCGACGACATCGAGGCTTAGGATCGCAGCAATTTTCCGCTTCATCAGTCGATGTGATCCTTTTAGCTAAACCAATTCCTCTGAACCAAAGTTAACAGACGAATAGATTTTTGTGACCAAAACTTGTGCCTGGGCATTTTGCTAAGCCTGCAAGTTCCCAAACTTGCGTTGAAACACACAGCCGAGCAAAATGTCTTATTGGCTGGCGAAACCTAGAATTAAGGTGAATGATTAACGCATTTCGCGTTGCTAACTAAGGTTCACTTCGAAATATCAATTCTAAAGGTGCCAGTCAGTAGCTCTTCTCATCTGTGACCGATGGCAGCCCGAAGCGGACAATCAAATCCGAGCCTTTTAGTAAAAAAGATGCGTTAACAAGCTTTCGAATTCACCAACTCAACTTGGTTCCGGCACCGCTATTCTGGCAACCCTGCCCGGCGAAGCGCTTCAAAGTAACGTTCAGCGCCTTCTGAACCGCCATAGTCCACGTTGCTACGCCATTTCGAGATCGTTTCATCAGGTTCCATTTGCAGCATTTGCGCCAACGCCGCAGACGCCTTTTCAGGTTCCCCAAGCATTGCGTGAGCAGCAGCCCTCGTGCTGTGGAGTGGGGCATAGTTCTTTGAAAAGCGCAAACCTGCCTCTGCGTAGGCGATAGCATCACGGTCTCGACCAAGCATTACGCAAGAGGTGGCAGCACCTCCGGAAGCACCCACGAAAACGGCTCCATATCGGCCCAACCGTAGCGCCGTCTGAAAGCAGCTCAATGCCATTTTAGGAAACCCGGCCCAGTTGTAGCCCCACCCCATAAACAAATGCAGACGGGCATCCAATGGCGCCCTTTGCCGGATTTGCTCAAGCGCCACGGAGAGTCGATCCGCATCTCTGTCTACATTGTAGTCAGCCACTGCAACACTCAGATCAAGCGTTGGGCTTTGTCCCGCCATGTGTCGTCCGGCCTCGATCCAGCCTGGCAGTTTCTCATAGTAAGATGACAGTTCGCGACGGAGATCATAGGTGTTCGCGCCTGTCCGTCGTCAGGGATTATGGGACAGATGGCTGCCTGATCTAAGAGAGGGTGTGGCGCATCTGATTGTTTGATTATGCGGCGGATTTGC